>JAUQPS010000148.1 GCA_030550205.1 bacterium | reverse complement strand
ATGTAAGTTGAACATTAATACCAGTTATTGCAAGGTCATTAGCAAATACGAAATCGCCTTCAACACTGACATTATCTACACCAGCAGCCCATCCCCAATCACCAGCATCATTATATACAAATTCAAGATAAATTGTATCGTTACTACCAGTTACGTAGGGAGTTATGTCATATGTAAAAGTTTTATCTAAGGAATCAGCATTCCCTACTAGATTCAAAATCCTTACAGTTTGAGGGGCATTATTTCCGGACCAATAAATAAGATTTACATAAAATGTTTCAACAGGAGCAGATGTCCAAGCGTCAAAGTCATAATCAAACTTTACTCTATAACTAGTTGCACCAGCTGGAATTGCTATTTTAGGAGTTCTTAGTCTTTCAATTGTTGCAGGAGAATTCTGACCAGCCTCATCATCACTATAACAAGCAAACTTTGAGGAAAAACTTACTGAACCATCACAACTTCCAGCAGGATATGTTTGCCACGTAAGATTATCGTTGTTTCCATCAACTGCTGTCCAACCAGATGGAAGTGCTGGTGGATTTACACTTTCAAAGTTTTCACTGAAAATGGGAATCAAAGTTTGTATATTAGGATTTTGAGAATTGGAGTTAGTGGTATATACAGGGATGTCCTTTATTCTTTTTTCTACTCTTTGAGAACTCTCACTTGCTTTCTGCCACACATGGGCAATCAACATTAACTCAAACATCGCTAACCTCCTTTTGAAAATTTTAAAGGATGACTTTTCAAAACCTAAAATGAACAGGAACATCTTGTAAATTGGTTATAAATAAAAGTTTAAAATAAGGTTCAACAGAATATTTATAACGAAAATCTCTTTTTTTAGCATAACCGCTTTTTCCACTTTTAAAAATATCTTTTGGGAATGCAAACTAATTTTATTGCCTTAATATTTGGTTTGGCATGCTCGTGAATTATCTGAATAACATAGGTTAGACATATCTTTTTTGTTCCGGAGGGCAATGTATAGTAAGTTGGGTTTAAATCTCTTACCTATTGAATACGAGGTTTGTAATCTGCTGGATTTTCTATAAGCGCCGTTTTAACTTCAATATGTATGAAAGCATCTGGAACTTCAAACATAAGATCTGAGCCAACAGGAGAAGAGTTAGGAAATCGGAAAATTGGTGAAAAGAAAAGCTTTATAACCTTTTCTGGCGGTTTTTATAAAACTCTTATACCAATCATTTAAAATTTTTATTCTTGAGTTTAAACCATTCATAAGAGTTGGTAAATCCTCTTTTAAACGAATATTATCTCCTTTATATTTGAACATCTTTTCTTAATGATATTTACATATTCAGGAACTAATTCTATCAATATAGCACTTCTTCCCAATTCATATGCAACTTTTCCAACTGTCCCTGAACCAGCAAAGGGATCTAACACAACTCCTCCTTCTGGACAACCTGCTTCAATGCATCTTTTTACTAATTCTTCGGGAAATGTGGCAAAATGAGCCTCTTGAAAAGGTTGAAGCTTTATACTCCAAACATCACCTGGATTTTTCCCTCTTGGATGTGGCTTAACTGTTTGGAGAACTAGATGAGTTTCTGTAACCCATCTATCATAAATATCGTCAAATTGTAAAATTTCTTTAAGTCTAAACCAATTATCAGGTAAAGGAATAGAACCACCTTTTCCCCAACTTCCACTATCTTTTCTAAACCAGTGACCTGCGGTATCTTTATAACCTAATAGTTTATCAATTTCTTTTATAGTAATACCTCTTTTTTGCGCCAATAACTTAAATAATCAGCAATTATTGGCTGAAAAATTTTATATCTTCTCTGAACTACCAAATATTCGCCAAAAAGAGATTTTCTTGCACCGGGAGAAGCTCCCCTATTTTCTGGACTTAATTTAAACTTACCTTCATAGTTTCTCTTCTTAAAATTAATATCTGTTATAAATAATAATTTTGAAGGTTTTAGTTCTACTTTATCCTCAAAACTAATTTTTGGCGGTAATATAGGTTCTGGAAATCCATCACAATTATTGTGAGTATATACATCTATTTCTGATTTAATAGTTTTTTTGCACTTTGGACAAACTAACTCTATTGGTAGCTGTGATTCTTTATCAAAATCTTGCACAACCTCAAATGTTGTTTTGCCATTTTCCCAAAGAACTTCGGCAATAATATGGTTATTAGAAGTTTTAAAAACTTTTATAACTTTCCCTTTAATTTTATCTTCTTTTAATAGCGAATTTTGAACTTCATATCCCAAAATGTCCTCAGGACTTTTGATATTTATACCATTATTTGCAGGTAATCTCAATTTGTCTAAGGATAGGTAATATTTATATTTACTTTCTCTTTTTACAAATAAAAAAATCGGCTCATAAACATTTGAAAATCTACTTTTTATAGAAGAAGGCATAGCATTAGGTTTAAACCAAACAATTTTATTCAATAAAGACCATCCATTTTTTTGTAATTCAATTGCAATAAGCTCAGGTATGAGTAATAACTCTTTATCTTGATACTTATATCCTATATTCAAAAACAAAGTTCCAGTAGGTTTTAATACTCTTTTTAATTGATTAAATACCTCAACAATTTTTTCAATATATTCTAAATAATTTTTTTCTTGACCTATTTGCTTAGGATGATTGTAATTTCTTTGCTTCCAATAAGGTGGTGAAGTTATAATGCAATCAACAATATTATTAGGTAGTAAATTTAATGCTTTAAATACATCACCTACATAAATTATAACCCCTTTTTCATTCATAACCTCTCTTTTAGTTTTTCAATAAGTTCTGGAATTATTTTATTTACATCCCCTACTATTCCATAATCTGCAACTTTAAAAATTGGTGCTTCTTCATCTTTATTTACCGCTATAATATATTTTGATGTTCTCATACCAGCAATGTGTTGTGTTGCTCCTGATATTCCAAATGCGAAATATATTAATGGTGATACTGTTTTTCCAGTTTGTCCAACTTGGTGTGAATGGTCAATCCAACCTGCATCTACAACCGCTTGACTTGCTCCAAGTGCTACTTTAAGCCCCGTTTTTTCTCTTAATACTTCAATTAAACCCCTTAATAATTTATGATAATTTTCTGCACTTGAAAGTCCTCTTCCTCCTGAAACTACAATATCTGCCTCAGTTACATCTACTTCCTTACTTTCTTTTTCCTTTATTTCTAAAATTTCAATACCTTCAATATTATTTTGAGCTTTAATTTTGATAATTTGGGCTTTTGAATTTAAGGGTTGTGCTATTTTATAACTTTTTGGTTTTATACCAATAATTTTTAAGCCATCAAAATTAATTTTATAGTATGCATAAACCTTATTTGAATATATTGCTTTTTTAAAACTTTCATCTTCATAACCTTCTATATCATCTATTATCAGAGCATTTGAAATTCCTGCAAGATAACTAAAAATCTCCTTTCCCTTATTTGTAGATGAGAAGAATACATAATTAATTCCTTCACTTTGAATAATTTTATAAATTTCATGGGCTATAATTTGAGAAAACTCCTTATCAGCTTCCAAAACATATAATTTATTTACATATTCATTACCCTTTTCCAAATTCACAATAAATCCATATATTTCATCGCAGAACAATTTTGAAAATTCAGTGGCAGATAAGCTAAATTCCCTTATTTCATTATCCAACGTTTCAAGATATACTAACCCCTTCATATCTTAATCTCCT
>JAUQPS010000147.1 GCA_030550205.1 bacterium | reverse complement strand
CAATAGACCTATTTTGGAGCGAGAGAGGATATTTTTATTATAGAAAAAATAAACTTTTTATCAATAAAATACCCTACATGCGTTGGGTTCAAGCTTGGATGTTTCTAGCGTTAGTTGAATTAATAAATAATGAAGATTAAAATGGGTGGAAAGACTGTTTGGTTTGACATAGATAATACCCCCCATGTTCCTTTATTTGTGCCTATAATTAATCATTTAAAAAAAGAGGGCTATACTGTTATAGTAACTGCTCGTAATTTTGCTCAAACCTTGGCTTTGCTTGAAAAACATAAGATTCAATATCTAAGGGTTGATGGACATGGTGGAGCGAATAAATTAAAAAAATTTTTTTCAACGCTTAAAAGAGCATATAGATTATATTATTTACTTAGAAGTTATAAGATAGACTTAATGATAAACCATGGCGCAAGAGCTGGAATTATAGCCGCAAAACTTCTTGGTATTCCAGTTATATCAGCTTTTGATTATGAATACACTGAGCTAATGATTTTAAAGAAATTTAGTGATTTAATTCTTATTCCAGAAGCTCTAAGATCAAAGTTTAAAGGGGAAAAGTTTTTCTATTATGATGGTCTTAAAGAAGAGGTTTATTTATGTGATTTTGAACCAGATCGAAACTTTGTTCAAGATCTTCCATTTTCTGATTTAGATAAACCACTTGTAACTATCCGCCCGCCGGCAATCTACGCTAACTATCATAATAAATCAGCTGAAGATATCTATAGAGGAGTTTTAGACTATTTGTTATCCCATGATTGCAATATAATTTTATTGCCAAGATATACTAATTTAATTACTGAATCAAAAATAAAATCGAACAAAATTTTCATACCTAATATCCCACTAGATGGGGCTAACTTGGTATTTTATTCTGATTTAGTAATATCCGGAGGGGGTACTATGTTAAGGGAAGCTGCTATCCTTGGAACTCCTGCATATAGTATATTTACAGGTTTACCAGCATTAATTGATATAAATTTATCAAAGCAAGGTAAATTGGAATTTATAAAGACTCTTACTGATATTAGCAAAATCAAAGTAGAAAAGAAAAACAAAAATAGTTATAAAAAACCAGATAGCAAGGTTAAGAGTTTCTTTATTCAAATTATCGTTAACTATTTTAATAACAAAGCATAAAAAACTATGTACATTCCTTTTGTTGATCTTAAGACTCAATACAATCAAATCAAAGATGAAATTAACAAAGCTATAATTGAAGTTATTGAAAGTACATCGTTTATCCTCGGGAAACCGGTTCAGGAATTTGAATTAGAGTTTGCAAAAGCCCATAATGTTAAACATTGTATTGGTTTAAGCTCTGGAACAGATGGAAATCATATTAGTTTGTGGGCACTTGATATTAAATCTGGTGATGAGGTTATAATACCCGCAAATACATTTATCGCAACTGCGTGGGGTGCTACTCTTTGTGGCGCAAAGCCAGTTTTTGTTGATTGTGACCCTGAAAGCTATAATATTGATCCTGAAAGGGTAGAAAGTGCAATTACATCTAAAACGAAAGCAATAGTCGCAGTTCATCTTTATGGTCAACCTGCAGACATGGATCGTCTGGAAGAAATCGCTAGGCATTACAATGTTTATCTTGTTGAAGACGCAGCGCAGGCACACTTGGCAGAATATAAGGGTAAAAGGGTAGGTGGTTTAGGCATAGCAGCTTCTTTCAGTTTTTATCCTGGGAAAAACCTTGGAGCATATGGTGAAGCTGGATGTGTCACAACAAATAGTGATGATCTTGCTGAAAAATTTAGAATGATTAGAGATCATGGCTCTGTCAGGAAATATAATCATGTTTTGCTTGGTCATAATTATAGAATGGAAAGTATTCAAGGAGCTGTTCTTAAAGTAAAGTTAAAATATTTAGAAATTTGGACTAAGAGAAGACGAGAGGTGGCTAATAAATATAGAGAATTACTTTACGATTTACATAATTTAGAGATAATAAAATTGCCTAAAGAAATGTGGTACGCTAAACATGTTTATCATCTTTTTGTTATTCAGATAAATTTAAAACCGGAAAAGAGGCAAGAAATAAGAGATAATCTTAGAAAATTTTTAGGTGAGAATGGAATAGAAACTGGTTTACACTATCCAATACCGCTACATTTGCAACCATGCTTTAAAAGCCTCGGGTATAAAAAAGGAGATTTCCCGGTAGCTGAGCAACTTGCTGAAGGCGGTCTTTCACTTCCTATATATCCAGAGCTAACGGATGACAAAATTGAATATGTTAGCCAAAAAATTCATGAGTTTTTCAAGAAAAAATGTTAAAGTTTCCCAAATATAAATATGTTTTGTTACTGGCTGATATATCAACCGCCATTTTATCGCTTTTTATATCATCTATTTTAACTAAAGAGGTTGACTTGAAATTCTTTATATCCTTGAAGTTTACATTTTTAATCTTTTTTCAATTCTTTTTAGTATTTATTTTTAAATTGAATGACTTATATAAGGTCAATATTTTCTCAACCCGCATTTCACAATTTGTGCGGTTGCTTAGATCCCTATCAATCTATTTACCACTATACGTTCTATTTGGACTTTTGTTAAACCTTAAATTAATATTTGCTTATGTTTTGATTTTACTTATAATGTTCACCTTTTATAGAGTAATTTTATTACCCTCGCTTTTAAAATACTTTATGAATCTGAAGTTCATGAAAAGAAAGTGTGTCATTGTCGGTGCTGGGGAGCTCGGGTTGAAAATCCTAAATAACATTGTAGATAGAACTGATCTTGGATTGGAAATTTTTGGGTTTATAGACGATAATATTTTGCCTAAAACAAGAGTTTATAATGGTTATAATATTCTTGGAAATACTAATAGTATTATTAAAGTTTGCAGAGAAAACAATATAGATGAGATAATTATTGGAGTTAATGACATAACTTATGAGCATCTTATTGAAATAGTAAATAAAGCACATAAAACAAATTGCACAATTAGAGTAGTTTCTTCCATTTTTAAAACCGCTTCAAATAAGTTTGAGGTTGAATCTTATGGAAACCTACATCTGGTAACGCTAAGCAGCGGGATATATAGTAAAATTTTTTTAATTCAAAAAAGAATTTTTGATTTGACGCTTTCATTTATAATCTTAGTTTTTTTATTGCCACTTTTTGCTTTGATTGCAGTTTTAATTAAAGTAACATCAAAAGGACCTGTATTTTATAAACAGGAAAGAATTGGCAAAGACGGCAAGAAATTTAAAATGTATAAATTTCGAACAATGTATGTGGGTTCAGATAAAGATAGTCTCAGAGCTAAATTAATGAAAGAATTCATTGAAAGAGGCGAACATCCCGAAAAAAATGCAAAGAGTACCAAGATTGTTGATAAGAGCAAAGTTACGTCCATTGGTAAAATTCTAAGAAAATTTAGCTTAGATGAACTACCACAATTAATAAATGTGTTGAGGGGTGAAATGAGCTTAGTTGGACCAAGACCCGTATTACCGTATGAATATGAAATGTTTAAGCCTTGGTACCATGAAAGAGATAAAGTATTACCAGGTTGCACTGGTTTTTGGCAGGTTTATGGTAGATCAAAAACGAATTTTGATGAAATGGTGCTTATGGATATTTATTATATTCAAAATATGTCACCATGGTTAGACCTTTGGATAATTTTAAAAACGATTCCTGTAATGATATTGGGTAAATCTGGAGAATAAAAAA
>JAUQPS010000146.1 GCA_030550205.1 bacterium | reverse complement strand
GTGATCATCATTAGGATGAAAATCATTATGGACAAAATCGAAACCGTTTATAAAATTTGCCCTATCAAAATCAGGTGCTTTTTTATACCAATCAGAATTAACTTCATCTCTCTCGTAATTCGGAACAGGAAAGTCTTCAAAAGCACATCCTGTATCAAGAACACCCACTTTAATTTCGCTTTTTCCTCCCTGTTCAATATCCCAGGCTTGAAAAAGTTTTATTTTTGAAAAATGCCATTGATAAGAAAGATAGGGATCATTCGGTATCCATTTTATATTATGAAGAGTTATATACCACTTAACATTTGGCTGAACATACATAACTTCACTTTCAGTTTTTAACTTATCGATCATCTTTTCTATATTTTCTTCTGTGAAAACTGTATAAAAATTCCCATACTGGCTTTTTCTTAATATCTTTAAACCATTTTTAGAAAAAAATTCATCTTCCTTCACACCCTTTTTTAATTTAATCAGAATCTGATTTTCCACATATAAAGAGGAATTTTTCTTAACCTCTTCTATTTTTATAATTCCTAAAAGTGTAAATAAAAAAAGTGTTACCTTACACATAACATTTTTCTTATTTTTTTATTTTTTTCTGAATCCAGCACAATAAAGTATATTCCCCTTTTTAATTCCTTAAAGGAAAATTCATAAACACCTCTATTTACTTTACCCTCTAAAATTTTCTTTATTAAACTTCCATCAGATTTATAGATTTTTAAAGATATAAAATCTTCTTTTGGAACAAAAAGATAAAGTTTTTTATTTTTTATATCTTCATTAAATACAAGTTCACCTCTATTAACTAAATTTTCATCCACATTAACATAGTTTGCAATAAATTGATAATACTGATTTGGATTAGAAGGATCTCTTCCTACATTCTGATTATTATCTTTTGCTTTTAAATAATATCTTATTATAGATGTTTGAGTAATAGGTGGAATATGAAAATGAAAAGTATCACCCTTAACAGAATCATAGGGAAGTGAATCCCATGGATTCGTAAAAATTTTAAAGTATATTCTTGCCCATTGTATACCAGCAGGATCTTTTATAATTGATCTTACAGGGAAAGGACCATTAAAAGTAGTATCATTCCATACTGTTGTGCCTGTAAAAGAAGGGGGCATATTATCAATAACATTAAACATATAAACTGAATTAGGAGCATTCTGTGGATCATATCCAACATTTCCATTATAAGAATAATCTTGAGCCATTAAATAATATTCTATCACTGTTGGAGGAATAACCTGAGGTATTTTAAAATAATAAGTGTTCTCTTTTACTGAGTCAGGAAATTTAGCATTATAAGGACCACTTCCTCCAATTCTATAATATAATAAAGCAAAATCTATACATCCTCCAGAATCTATAATTGTAGATTTTACTGGATAGGGACCTGCGTAGGATGTATCATGCCATACTGTTGTGTTGTAAAATTTAGGTGGAAAATTATCCTGCTGGGGGTCAATAAAAAAGAAAGAATAAGTATTTAAAGGAGCTCCCTGTGGATCTGTTCCCCTATTATGATTAGTTGAATTGTCATATGCTACAATATAGTAATTACAAGTCACTGGTGGATTGACCTGTGGTATCGTAAAATAATAAATATTGTTTTTAACACTATCATGATAAACTCTAAACCACCCTGTATTAGAAAATTTATAATAAAGTGAATCAGTATAAATTCCTGAAGGATCTGTAATTTTACTTTTTACTATGAAAGGACCATAACAGGAAGAAGAAAAAAGTTCTGTCTGGGAAAAAATGGGTGGATTTACTTCATTTAATGTTGCACTTTTAAGTCTTATATATTTCTCAGCTGTTGTAAAATAAGGATTCATTTCAGGCGATTGACTCATAATGGTAGCCGCTGAACCAAGGTTCGGAACAACCCATTCATAGATATACCTATACTCATTTATTATTCCGTAATCATCATAGGCATGGTATCTCTGTCTTATTACAAGACATGGATAAGGACCTCCCAAGGGATCAGGTAAATAAAGGGTTCCTTCCTTAACTACTGTGTCCTTATACTCTTCATGAACAACATCCCCATAAAATTCCCAATCAAATTGAGTTATCCAGTTAGAACCAAGTTGCATTGGAAATTTATAAGGTATCCAGTATGGAGAATAATTTATCTGACCATAAGATTGATTGTAAAACCCATAAACATACATACCATTTGAATTTTCTGATTCATACATATAAGTTAAAGGCTGACCTGTTATCTGTTGTTTTTCAGCAAATTGAGAACCCGGAGGTGGATTTCCTGGAACATTTGTTAAATCAAGTAAAGTACTTGTCCAAACTTGAGCAGTTGGACCTGTTTCAAAGTGCCATACATTAGTCTGATTAATTAGAGAATCCATCTTAACAGATACTGGTGAAGAATTAGCATACCATTGCCACTGATTTCCTATCTGATTCAATCCATATGGCCAGTTTGACTCATTTATTATTGTCTGAGATTTTAGAGACCAGATACATACAATTATAATTATTAATTTTTTCATTTTTTACCTCCTTTTTTATAATTATAATCTATCAAATTTACAAATTTTTTACAAAAAATTTATTAAGATTTAATAAAACCTTTAAAGACTAAGGAGTATCTGAAATAAAACCTGAAATTTTATATTTCTTTAAATACTTCTTAAAAAGCAAAGTATGCTTACTTTCAAGATCTACCTTTTTACCCTGAATAAATGCCATTAAAACATTTGTCTTTATATCAAGAGGATTACCATCTGTAACTATTAAAGTTGCATCCTTACCTTTTTCAATTGAACCAACCCTATCTGATATACCAAGAATTTCAGCAGCATAAATTGTTATTGACTTTATACCCTCTTCTAAAGGTAAACCAAAAGCACAGGCAGTGCTCACCTTATAGGGAAGATTTCTCGCATTACTCGCAGAAAAAGCACTCCCTGAACCAGCTATACAGAACTTAACACCTTCTTTATAAAGTTTATAAGGCAAGGTAAAAGGTTCATCATAAGGCTCATCCTCCCTCACTGGATTCGTATGTATCCCTGTTATTATTACAGGAATATTCTTACTCTTCAATTCATAAGCTAACCTCCACGAATCATAACCCCCAACTAAAATTAATTTCAAATTTTTAAAATTACCGAAGAAATCCAGAGCATCCCTTACCTCGTAATACTCATCAGCATGAATAAAAAGGGGAATCTCACCCTTTAAAAGAGGAACCATTGCCTCAAACCTCTCATCTGTATCATAAACTTCACTTAATTTTTTATCAGAATACTTAGCCTTTAAATAAGAATAGGCATCCTCAAAAAATTCCTTGATCTTTTTAACCTTTTCTTCATATTCCTTTAAAAGTTCTTCCTCTGATTTTGGTCTCATATAAAACCTGTATGAGAACTCCTTTTTTGAAGGCCATTTGAGATGAATTCCTGATATACTTTTTAAAACCATATCCTCATTTGTCCAACCATCAAGCATTATAACTGATGAACTACCAGTTATTATACCCCCCTGAGGAACAACATTACTTATTAAAATTCCATTTGCCCTTGTTACAGGTAAAAGTTCACTGTCAGGATTTATTGCAACTTCTGCCCTTACATTTGGATTAAAATCAAGAACCTCAGCATAGTCAAGGGTTGCCTCAATAGAAGAAATCTCGATAAGCCCTATAATTGAATTTGCATCTATAAAACCTGGATAAACATGATT
>JAUQPS010000145.1 GCA_030550205.1 bacterium | reverse complement strand
CAACATTGCCAAAAATAGATTTTTCAGATCCTTCAAGATACAGGGGAACAGGTTATGAATATATAATAATTACAAGGGATGATCCTGTGTTTAAAGCATGGGCTGATTCGATTAAAAGGTGGAGGACGCTTGAAGGGATAAAGACAGGTGTATTTACAGTAACTCAAATTGGAGGTAATACTGTTCAGGCAATTGAAACATTTATAGATACTGCATACCAGAACTGGCAAGTAAAGCCAATTGCATTTTTAATAGTTGGTGATTATCCAAACCCTATTCCAGCAGTAAGGCCACATCCTTATGAGGGTACCTATTGTACAGATAATGTTTATGCTGCAATAGGCACAACTGATTTTTTACCCGATTTATATTCAGCGAGAATATTCGCAGATAGTGAGAGTCATCTTCAACTTATGATAAATAAAATTTTAGAATATGAAAAAACTCCACCGATGGATTTTAACTTTTATAATGAGCCACTTATAGCATGTGGTTGGCAAACTGAGAGATGGTTTCAATTATGCACAGAAATAATAAGAAGATTTTTAATTTCAGTTAAAAATAAATCACCTAAAAGAGCTTATAAAATATATTCAGGAACACCTATAGTAGGGGGGCCATGGTCAACTGCTGCAAATACTAATTTAATAGTTGATTATTTTGGTCCTTATGGTGTTGAATATATACCCGAAACAAATGATAAGGATGCAAACTGGTGGAATTCAGGAAATGTTGATTCAATAAATATAAGAATAAATTCAGGGGCTTTTATTGTCCATCATAGAGACCATGGTTCAGAATATGGATGGGGTGAGCCCGCTTATAATATTCTTAATCTTAGTGGTTTAAATAATGACAAATATCCTTTAGTTTTCTCTATAAATTGTTTAACAGGAAAGTATAACCATACCTCACAATGCTTTCTTGAAGCGTTTTTAAGATATCCAAAAAGGGCAGTTGGGGCTAATGGTGCAACTCAAGTTTCTTATTCTTTTGTTAATGATACATATATATGGGGATATTTTGACGCATTTTATCCTGAATTTATGCCGGATTATCCCATATTAGATGGTATCCCTTCTGAACCACCTTACAGGAATTCAAGACCAAGTTTTGCTATTACATATGGAAAATACTTTCTCCATGTTTCTAATTGGCCATCAACCCCGGAGGTAAAGGAAGTTACATATGGACTTTTTCACTTTTTTGGTGATGCTTTTCAATATATGTATACAGAGGTTCCAAAAAATTTAAATGTGAATCATGCTTATTATCTTCTTCCCGGTGCAACTCAATTTGAAATAAATGCGGAAGATAGTTCATGGATTAGTTTAACAAAGAAAGATCAAAATGGTGAAATTGTAATTATAGGTGTGGGAGAGGGCACAGGATACCCTATTACAATAAATATAGAACCACAATTTCCACCTGAGACAATTATTGTTACAGTTACAAAACATAATTGTTTAAGATACGTGGCTTATGTTCCAGTTGTAGATTTTAGCACACTTCCCCAGATACCTACTATAATTTCTCCTTTTAATTTTGCGAGATTTTCTACACTAAATCCTACATTAAAGTTTTATTCCACTGATCCACAAGGTGAGCAGATTTCATATAAAATCAAATGGAGTTTAAATCCAAATTTTACAAATAGTGATAGTTTTATAACTATTTCTTATCCATCGGGAGAAATTGTGAGTTTTAACTTCCCTTATAATCTGATTGCAGGAAAAACTTATTGGTGGAAAGTAAATTGCAAGGACCCACAAGGTTCTAATCAATGGACACCTTATAGCGAGATAAGATCATTTACTGTTGGGGAAAACATTCCTGAAAATACTTCTTCTTGGTATCAAACAACAGGAGATCAATTTAGATATAATACTCTGGAAGGAGTTAAGATAGAAGGAGATAGCGTATTATTAGTTCCTTCCAGCATAAAAGTATGCACTCTTTTAGCAGAGAAATTTGAATCAGGCATACCCCAGACATGGACAGTTATAGATGGAAATAATGACGGTATAAAATGGGAAGCAGGCACAACAAGTAGTTTAAGTGGATACGAGCCTCCTTATTATCAAACTAAATACGCCTATTACTCTGATGCACAGGCAGGAAACGGAACTATAAATTATAATGAAGAATTAATTTCACCTAAAATTGGAATACCTTCCACTTCTGTGAATTTAAAATTAAAATATACTTATGGTTTCAAAATTTTTGAAAATGGAGAAAAATATAGAATTCAGATTAGGAAGAAAGTTAATAGCCTATGGAGCGAGTGGATTACAGTTAAAATGTATACTACAACTTGTAATGGTTCACAATTAATTGATTTGACTGAACATATCCCATGTGATTCTATCCAGTTAAGATTTTTTTATAGTGATTCTACTTCTACTTTTCATTGGGGATATGCTTGTGGAATTGATAATATTCATTTAATATGTTCTTATCAAATATTAAATAATTTTGGAATTATGATAACCCCAGCCATTTTATACTCTGAACTCTCAAAGACATATGAAAGAAATAAATGGGGTGATATAATTGTTTATAAAAGAAATCCTGATGATTCAATAGGTATACAGATTGAGTATTTTGATGGAGAGAGTTGGATACTTATACCTGATTCTTTATTGCCAAATAATTCTATAGGCATTTATAAGGACACTCTCTCAATTTCACATCTTGATACCCTTAATTATGGAAAAGTAAGAATAAAAGTTCTATTTTATAAAAAACAAAATAATACCCCTTGTCTTTTAGGTTTAGAAGCTGGAAACCTTTCCGAATATGTAAATATAGAAGAAAAAAGTTTAAAACTCTATATTCCTTATATAAAAGTTTCCACAAATATTTTTGAAAAAGATATTTTAATAAAATATACATTTCCTCAAAATTATGAAAAAATAAATCTTTCCATTTTTGATTCAGGAGGTCGTATGATAAAGGATTTGACGAAAGAAATAATAAAAACTAAAAGTTCATCTTTAAGAATAGGAGAAGATTTTTCTAAAGGTATTTATTTTATTAAATTTGAAACAAATGATTACAAAAAAATTTTGAAAATAATAAAAATCAGATAATTTTTAGTAAATTCTTTTTCGGTTCCTTCATAACACCCCCTTTCCCCCCTTGTTAAGGGGGGTAATAATTTTAAATGTTGTACATAAGAGGAAACATTTTATAATATTTAGCTATAAAATTTCAAATAAAAGACAAAATTTTACAAATTCTTGTAAATCAAAGATTTTTTATAAAATAAAAATTATAATTTTGGGTATAATCTCAATTATTCTCTAAAAATACAAAAGGAGGCGAAAGTATGGGAATAAAAGTTAAAAGTGGTATAATAGGAGTACTCTGTGTGTTGTATCCCATTTTCCTCGATCTATATGCACAAGTTACATTCACAAATATTACGATTCCAGCAGGTTTTGATACAACGCAGTCCTGTTCTTATGAAGGAGTTGATTGGGTTGATTATAATTGTGACGGTTATTATGATCTCTATTTAGGAAGGTATCTTCTTTATAAAAATAATGGTAATGAAACATTCACTCTTGTGGGGAATAACTTAGGGCTTCCGACAGGTTATATAAGTAGTTCTTCTTTTGGCGATTTTGACAATGATGGTTATCCTGATTTAATTTTATTGCCCGGGTGGTTTCATTCTTCTTTCCCTGGTAAAGTTGCGCTTCTTTATAAAAATATAAATGGTGATAGTTTTACATTCTGGACAGATT
>JAUQPS010000144.1 GCA_030550205.1 bacterium | reverse complement strand
TGGAAAACCTATAAAAGTGCCAGCTATGGAAGATATATTTATAATTTTCCCATATTTCTGGATTTTCATATATGGTAAAACCGCTTTTGTGCAATTAAAAACTCCTTTTAAATTAATTTGAATTACTCTATCCCATTCCTCTTCTGTCATTTCATCAAAACTTTTAAACGGATATATTCCTGCATTATTTACTAATATATCAACTCTTCCAAACCTTTCCCAAACTTCCTTAACTACACTTTGAACTTCTTGATAATTTGCTACATCAAGCTTAAAATATAATGCATTTTCTCCAATTTCCAAGGCAACATCTTTTTCCTTTCCAGAAACATCCGTAACTACTACTTTTGCTCCTTCCTCAGCGAGGCTTATTGCAATAGATTTACCTATTCCTTGTCCTGCACCTGTTACAATAGCAACCCTATCTTTTAATTTCATAGGCGGAGAGGGAGGGATTTGAACCCTCGTCCCAACCTTTTAAGTTGGGAAAAGGCTTAGCAAGCCCCCGCCTTCGACCGCTCGGCCACCTCTCCGCAATACGGAGGGGAGGGGACTCGAACCCCTAAGGGACCTAAGTCCCAACGGATTTCAAATCCGCCGCCTTACCAATTCGGCACACCCCTCCGATAGTTTTAAAATTTTAAAGCTTATTCACCTTTTTATTTTACCTTTTGCTAATAGTGCATCTTTTATATATAGTTCTCTATTGCTAGCATTAAATTCATGTTTAACTTGAACTAAAAGCTTTTCCAAAGTATAAATTTGCCATGAAACTGGAATAAAAGCTTTTTTCCCTTTTCTCGTTTCCATATCAAGTTCAAAACTCATTAGTAGGTGATAAGCATCCTTTGTTATTTTTGGATCCTTGGATGGTGAAAGAAAAAAGGTTCTAAAACTTTGGTTTTTTGTTAACTTACTATAGGTTTTACAATCTAAGTACACCACAATTCCATTATCTCCCAATATTTCTATATCTGGGTATCCTGCTGTCTTTTTCTTGCCACTTCTAGAAATAGGTCTGTCCGCCTTTAATCCCACCTTTCTCAGTGCTTCTATAACAAAAGGCTCAATATGGTTACCTGCTTCATTCGGTCTTTTTGTAAAAATTCCCTCCTTATAAGCGTTCTGACCAGCAATAGTAGCAGCCTTTGATAATTTCTCCAACAGCACTTTATTTCGCTTAATAGTAAGTGCCTTCCAGAGGTTCCAAAAATTTGCTAATAACACTTTCCAGTTGTCTAATATAATTTTCTTTATAGCTCATAACCCTACCTCCTTATCTTTTGAAAAATTAAAATATTTTCTTTCTGCATTACATTATAAAGTCCAAAGATAATTTTATTTATGTTTCTAATTAACCTAAACCCTATTTTTTCAGCATATTCAATTACAAACTCAACAGTTTTAACTTCTTGACCCATATAAGTAGCATTTCCAATAATAATAACTGCATACTTACTAGGTTTAAGAACTCTAAACATTTCGCTTAAACTTTTTTTCATATCTTCATTATATAAATCTATTCTTTCTTTACCTTTACCCCTAACGCCAATAAATTTTTCTCTAAGCATAGATAAATTATAACCGAGTTCTCTTAAAGCATGTGCATCATTTGAAACATAATCCAAAGCAACAGAATAAGGTGGAGAAGTAATTATCCCATCAATACTTTCATCTTCAAAAGGTAGTTTTCTTGCATCTCCAAGTCTTATATCTACTTTACCTAGTTTCAAATTAAGCTCATTTACTAAATCAAAGTAATCCAATACAGAAGCTATCATCATCTCCAAATTCTTTAAAAATGAGATATAAAATTCTTTTTTTCTTCTAACATTATCACTTATAGCAACAAGTTTTGCCATCTTATAGAAATTTCTCACTCTCTCTTCAGGGATTGAGTTAATAATATCTTCGATAGCTTTTTCATCTTTATTAAATAAAGAAGTTTTTATTGTTTTAAATATATTCTCTTTCCACTCTATTATTTTTGCTAAAACATACACCGACTCAGTTTTTACCCTACTTTGAAGAACACAAAGAGGGGATATATCAACTCCTATACAATTTATTCCCAAAAGTTGGGCTTCAATAGCAGTTGTTCCACTACCAATAAATGGGTCAAGAATAGTATCTCCCTCCTTAAGCCCAATAATATTCAAAAGCGCCCTTATCATCTGAGGATGAAACTTTCCCTTATAAGGATATATCCAATGAGTAAGATATTGATTCACAGAACGTGTTCTATTTTTTTGAATAATATAAAAATAATCAGTAAATTCACCATTCACAGATTTAAAATATGCTAATCTTTTTCTAAGCTCACTACCATCATTCACTTTTAATAATTTAAATTCTCTTAAACCATCCGTTATTTCAAATTCTACTCCAAAAGACTTCAATTCGAGTTGAGCCAATGATAACTCATAAATAAACTGAACATTATCAAAAAGAATTAAGTGATTGTTCATATTTTAAAATTTTAAGGCTTGTTTTTATCTGACCTTTCATTATATTTTCTCTTTGCCCCTGCTTACAATTATAAATTTCTAATTTATTCAGAAAACTCATATACATTAAATAACTTTCAAGTTGAATATAAAGGGAAGTTATACTTTTTTAGAAATGATGTAAATTCATTTTCTCCAACTCAACTTTCTTCAAAATTCTCATATAGCTATAAAATAAATATGTTTAAACTCTTTATAGAACATTTTTGTGAAAATACAATAAATTACAAGCCTTATGATATTAAGCGGTTTGATATATTGGGGTTAAAATATAGGAATCTTTCAATAGGATGGACATTTAATAAAAGATATGTAGATTATGAGTTTTGGTTTATTTATGAATTTCATTATTCATTGCTTAAAGGAAACTTTTATATAGGAATAAGCGAAAACTTTAAAAAATTCTATCCATTTATATCAATATGGCTATTAAACATTTCTGGTTTTGAAACAATTTTTAATCCAAATAGCGCTGATACACTAAACACAAAAGAAATACCATTTGATAATCCATTAAAATTATTTTTATTTGGTGCTAATAGTGGTTTAAATTCAATAAATGGTTATTTTGAAATAAGCAAATATATTCCTATAAACGATTATATTTACAATTTCAATTACAAATATGCTGTAAATTTCTTACTAAAAGAAAAAATTTTATTTAAAACTTTTCTTGAAGCAAATTCAGTAACTCAATTAATATACCCAAAATGGCTAATTTTACAAATTAGAGCATTATATAAAGGCTTTGGAATAGGTTTAAGTGAGCTTTATACAACAAATATAAGAGAAGATGATTTAATTTTTAGAAGAAGTGAGTATTTTTTAAACTTTTATAAAAGCTTTAAGTTTTTTGAAATAGATACAAGATATAGATTTATGAAAAGTGATAGTTTAAAGAGCTTTTATATGAATTTAAATGTTGATATTCAAAAATCTATATTTTTCTTAAATTCAAAATTTGAAATTATCAATAAAGATGTGGATATTTATCTCGGGATTAATTATAAGCAGTTTAGAATTTATTATTTAAAGAAATTTAGAAATAAGGGAAGTTTTGATTATTTTTCAAATGAAGATGATTTATTTGGAATTTTAATTAAGCTTTAAAATTTCAAAATGATTGGAACCTTAGTTCCTATTTTTGAAGGGATAGCAACAAATGGAGAAATAATTACAAATGAAACGATAAAAGGTAAATGGACAATAATTTTCTTTTATCCAAAAGCTTTTACCCCAGGTTGCACAAATGAAGTTTGTAATTTAAGAGATAATTATTCAAACTTACTAAAATACAATGTAAATATATATGGT
>JAUQPS010000143.1 GCA_030550205.1 bacterium | reverse complement strand
CAGCAAAAAAATTAATTTTTTTTAAATCACTCTCATCTTTAGTAATCATATATTTTTTTGAATAAGCTGACAAGAATAAACCCATACCTTTAGGATTATACTCTTTTTTTATCCCGAGTAACGGTCTCAAATTTACAGGTAAATGTTTCATTAACTGAACAAAAAAGATACCTATTAGCCTGCTGTTGAAAGTTAAAAGCTTTAAAACAGGGCTGTTAAGTGCATCGTATGGGTCATAACCCTTATGTTCTTCCTTTATTAAATTTGTTGAAAGTTTTTGAATAATTTCTATTATCTCCATTATTATAGATTTTTTAATTTATTTCGCATATAACAAATCTAAATTTATTATTAGGTCCTCTTGGTATTTCCTCAACAACTTCAATTTTAACTTTCAACTCTTTACCAAACCTTAAGTTACATTCTTTTAATATTTTTTCTTCATCGTCTTTATTTAATTGACCCGTTTCAGGGACAACCCTAATTTCTACCTCGTCAATTTTATTTTGATAAATTTGCGCCTCCTTTATACCAACCGTATCTTTAAACAGATGGTCCAATCTTCCTATTCTCCGACCAGATGGAGTGATTATGTAATCTTCAATTCTACCAATAATTTCCTTAATAATTACCCCCCCTCTTCCACAGGGACAACTTTGTTCTTCAGAAATAATAACTTCATCTTTAATATCATATCTTATAAGTGGAAAAGCTATATTACCAAAGCCTGTACATACCAATCTACCTTTTTCACCAGGTTTGCACTCCTCATTTTTATCATTAAGTATTTCTACAAAGCTATGTTCAAACTTTAGATGCAATCTTCCTTTCTCACATTCAACAATGTTAGCACACATTTCAGAATTTCCATACCAGTTAAAAACTTTTACTTGAAAAGCATCCTCAATCACTTTCCTCTGAAAATCCAAAAGAGTTTCAGAAGCAGTATATACTGCTTTAAGGTTTTTTAGGGTTTTGCCATATTTTTTATATGCTATAGCAACTAAATAAATTGATGATGGATATCCATGAATTAATTCGGGTTGAAATTTTACTAGTTCATTGATATAATAAGTTAATAAATTATCACTTAAATGATAAGATGAAAATAATAACCAGTTATTTGCAAAATCATAAACCCAGAATGGGGGATTAGATCTATTAACATTAGCAACTGGATGACCTGAAAATATCGCTATTCTAGGTCTCTTATCAAGGTCAACCCCACTCCACTTATAATGCAACGCGCGAAATGCGTATTCTCTTTGAAAGCATTCTAATGTAATTGGGAATATAATAGCTGAACCAGTCGTACCACTGGAATGAGAAATTCTTATCTTTTCACCTTTTCTTTTTATTTTTATTTTATCCAAATTTTTTCGTAAAAAATCTTTATCAATCAATGGAAAGGTTTTTAAATCTTCTATATTATCAATTTTATCCACCCCGTAAAAATTTCTTAAAAATGAATTTAACCTCAATGCTTGGTTTACAAAATCAATAGTTTTCAGGTTTCGAAAGTTTATTAAAAACTCATTAGGTAAATACTGCGATTTTTCTAAAAAATTCAACCACTTCTTGTAGAACTCCCCATATCTATCCTTAATGGCTTTTAATCCATAAGAAGTTGCAACTATGTTTTTAATAATCGGTGGAGAATTATAGTAGAAAAATCTTATTAAACTATTGCCGTAGTAAGACATCTAATTACCTCATTAAATTAGCTTTATCTTCTATATACCCCATCCATCCAAAGTGGGGCTTAAATTTAAGTGAATTTTCATATCTAAACTCTAAAAGTTTTTTATTAAAATTAAATGAATTACTTACACATTCTATCTCATCATATCGTAAATTTGTTATTTTCAAACCATGATTATCAAATGCTTTAGAAATTATTTTAATTTTTAGAGGATCAAAACCCATTATCTTAGCTCCTACTGCGTCAACAGCTACAGGATCAAATCCAGCTATTATAACCCCACACTCTTTTCTATCTCCAGAAACAGGACCATTTCCTTCCATTCCAACTATACCATCCACGATTGAAAAAAATTTCTTTCTTTCACTATAATTTTTTCTAAAACTTCCATCAACATTCCCATAGAACAAAATTTGAGCAAGATCCAAGCACATTCGCCAGGCAGTGTCATTACCATACCAGTTTCCTGAACGGATAAACTTTTTATTATCCCCAAAAAATTTATAAGCAAATTTTTTACCTTTTCTAGCTAAAAATACAAATAGAGGATTTTTACTCTTCAACTTATTTTTAAGAAAAAGCGTAATTTCATTTTCTAATTTATTTACTTTATCTAATTTTTGAAACTGGTCCCCACCTGTCTCCGGAGCTCCAAAGGTATAATGAGGCAGTAAATTCTTATTTGTGCTGATACCAACTAACCCCTTTAAATTTAATGTTATACCCACCTTTTTATGAGTTTTTAGCTTTGGTATGCTGATAAAGAAATCAGCAACTAAAGGGCTTCTAGCAACTAAATATTCATGGCGACCCCCACTATGAGCTCGGTTAGTTTCTTCAATATCATAAGAAGCCCCATAATATTTCAAGTTATACTGATCCAACTCGTAAAAAAAACTTAATTCTCCAAGATCGAATAAAACATTCCCTAATGGATCGCCAGATAATTTTATATAATCAGTTATGATTCCATCTTTTTCAATCCAAAATTCATTCTGCAAGTTAATTAAGAAAATTTTAAAATCTTTGTAATTTTTATAGACACTTCTTATTTCTTCCAATCCCATTAGCTCAACAATTTTTTTAAAATTAGAATCTGTTTGAGGTGAATCACCAATAATAATATTGCCTTTACCATCCATAGCAAGATATAAATAATCAATAATCGGCCTAATTACAGAACCATGAGTTATAACATAGTCCCACTCATTGTTTCGCAATTCATGTTTCTCGGCTATCATATTTGGTTTAATAAAAACTACATCACCAGGTTTTACAAAATTTTTAAAGGGATTCCAATGTTTAGTATCTATATTTTCTTTATCTAAACCTAATAGTTTAAACGCTTCTCTCACCATATCATAACTTTATTACCTGAATCAATCTCATACCTTATTTTTTCATTAAATTCTATATAATTGTTAGGTGGATTAAACGATGGTTCTGGATAATTATATACATCTCTTTTTACTATAGCAACTATATTATTCGCTTTTGGATCCCTTTACCTTTATTAACTTCATAAAAAAATGATAAACAAATTTATAGTATAACCAAAGAAAGACTAAAGAGAAATATTTTGGTTTAAAATAATAAACTAACTTTTTTATTAATATTAAAAAATTTTTATTATCAATTAAAATTGCTTTAGTTTCTCTTTTCCCAAGAACATCAAAAAGATTGGAATAATACCAATAATTTGTGTTAATTTTTTTAGATATATCAAGATACCATCTTTCTAAAAATTCCGATCTCTCTTTGCTACAAAACATCACGTTTAAATTATTTACATCAATTTCTATAAATCTTTTATCAATATGCACTATTTTTTCCTCGTTTAACCTTACTTTTAGTATAAAACTATAATGGCTAAGCAAAAATGCTTCTTCATTAGGTTTATTATCAATTAGTGGATCGGATAAAAAATTTCCCAAGCTAAACACAACTAACGATTTGTCATCTTTCATCATTCCTTGAAGAATATGAGGGTGAGTTCCAACTATTATATTAACATTTTTACTAAGCAAAAATCTAGCTATTTCTTTTTGACTAGGACTTGGAAAGGGTATATATTCTGTTCCCCAATGAACAGTAACAATAATATGATTTACGTCCGCTTTTATTCTATCAATTACATCTGCTATTAGC
>JAUQPS010000142.1 GCA_030550205.1 bacterium | reverse complement strand
TTAGCTATTAAAAAATTTGATTTAAGAAAAAAAGTAAGATTATTAACATATGCAACATATTATATTGAAAATGCCATGCAAAAGCTTATAGCAGAACAATCACATTCATTAAAAACTACCCTTGATTATAGAGAAAAATTAAGAAAAATTTTAAAAACAATTGAAGAATTTAAAAGAAAAGAAGGAAGAGAACCAACTCTTGAAGAGCTTTCAAAAATTTTAAATTTAAAGCCAGAAAATATAAGAGAAACATTAAATCAATATAGGGGGGAATTTTCCATAGATGAAGTTAATGAAGAAGATAATAGAACAAAAGAAGAGATATTTGAAGACCCTCATCAAAATTTTTTAAAAGAGGAAATAGAAAAAGAAATAAATTTAGAAAAAGCGATAAACTTAATGAAAAGAGTATTAGATGAAAGGGAATTTAAAGTTATTGTTGAATATTATGGTATAGGGTGTGAAAGAAAAACTTTTGAAGAATTAGCAAAAGAATTAAATATAACAAAAGAAAGAGTAAGACAAATAAAGGAAAATGCCATAAGAAAATTAAGATTTTATTTTTCATGATTAAAATAAAGAATTTGCACAAATCATTTGGAAATTTTAAAGTTTTAAAGGGAATTGATTTGGAAATAAAAAGTGGTGAAAGCATAGCAATTATGGGAAGAAGTGGAACAGGTAAAAGTGTTTTAGTAAAACATATTGTTGGATTATTAAAGCCAGATGAGGGAGAAGTTTGGGTAGATAATATTAGAGTTGATAAAGCAAGTCCAAAGGAATTGATGAATTTAAGAAGGAATTTCGGATATGTATTTCAGATGGGGGCTTTATTTGATTTTTATAATGTATTTCAAAATTTAGCATTAGTTTTATTAGAAAATGGGAAAAAAGATTTTAATTATATTAAACAAAGGGCTATTGAAGTTATCAAAATGGTTGATTTAGATGAAAGGGTTTTAAATTTATATCCCTCTGAACTATCGGGAGGTATGCGAAAGCGTGTTTCCATAGCAAGAGCAATTATTCACAATCCAAAATATATAATTTATGATGAACCAACAACAGGACTTGATCCTATAACTTCAGATTTAATTAATGAACTAATAATTAAACTAAACAATGAGCTTAAAACTACAACAATCTCAATAACTCATGATTTAAGAAGTGCTATAAAAATTGCTAAAAGAATTATTTTATTACAAGATGGATATAAAGTATTTGACGGAAGCGTTGAAGAAGCATTAAATACAGATATTGAAGAAATGAGAAAATTTAGAGAATATTTTGGTCAATGATTTCCTTGTTTTTTTCAGACAATTCAGAAAGTGGTAATCTTACATATGGTGTTTTAATTAAATTCTTTTTATAAGCTATATATTTAATTGGAATTGGATTTGTCTCTATAAATGCTAATTTAAAAAGTTTATACATTTTATAATGAATTTCCCTTGCCTTGTTAAAATCCCCATCTAAAGCACTATAAACTAATTCTCTTATCTCACCTGGAAAAACATTACTTAAAACTGAAACAACACCAACTGCACCAAGAGACATCATTGGAAGCGTTAAATTATCATCTCCACTTAAAATATCCAAATTTTTAACTTCCAAAATAATCCTACTTAATAAATCTAAATCACTATTTGAGAACTTTAAAGCTATTATGTTTTCACTAAATTCTTGCTTTAATTTTTTAATTACTTCAATTGGAATACTTATTGAGACTCGTGAAGGCACTTCATATAATATAATTTTAGCAGATGTCAATGCTATGTTCTTATAATGCTCATACAATCCATTTACATTAGGTTTATTATAATATGGAGTAACTATTAAAACTTTATCAAACCCCATATCTAAAACTTTCTTTGTTTTTTCAATTGTCTTGTTTGTATTATTTGTTCCCGTCCCAATTATAAATTCAATATCATTTTTATATTGCTTTATAAATTCTAAAACATTAAAAAATTCTTCTTCATCTATGGTTGGTGATTCTCCCGTAGTTCCAAAAATTACAATTCCATCAACCTTATTTTCTATCTGAAATTCAATTAACTTCTTTAAACTTTCATAATCAATATCTAAATTTTCATCAAAAGGTGTTATTAATGCAGTATATAAACCCTTCATATCTCTTCACTCCTAATTTCATAACTGGGATGTGGTCCTATATTTGAAATTTTTATATCTAAAATAATTCCATATTTCCTTAACTCCTTAAATGCATAATTTAATGCATTAAACAATTTATCTTCATCCTCTGACCATATAATTGTAGAGAAAGCATTTGCTTTAAATTCTAAATTAAAACTCTTCATAATTTTCCAAAATTCCCTAATAATATCCCCCCTATCACCACTATAATTAGAAACATACAAACTAACTTGTGCTTTTATCATTATAATTTAAAATCCCCCAAATTGTAATAACAAAAAGTGCCAATACAAAAAGAATTGGTGAAATAACAATATCCCCATAAATAGTCAAAATTAAAGCTATAATTTGCATTAACAAGGATATAAAGAAGGCAAACCAAAACTTTACCATTTCAATTCCTCCAAACCCTTATTGGTAAGTTTTAAAATTTTAATGTATTCTGAATTTTTGGATATAAGATAATCCCCACTTATTCCTTGAAGCACTCCATATTTCAATAAAAATTCCTTTATATCTTCGGATTTTAATGCTTCTTTTACCAAATTACCAGTATCATAACCGATAAGTGCAGCATTAGTTGGTTCAGTATTATAAAGCTTTTTATAGCTTTCTATAAATTTGTATTTTCTGTCAAGTTTCAGAAGATAACTTGTATAAGATATATTCTCAAGAGCAACAATATAAAGATTTTCAGAAAACCCTATAATCATAGGAAATATATCACTTGAAAGCCAACTATCAAAAACATAAACATCCTTTTTATAACCTTGCTTTCTTAAATTTAAATAAGTATTTACAGAATTTATACCCCCATCTGAAAATAATATAGAATTATAATCTTTTATATCTTTCATAATCTCTACAATGGAAGCTTCAGCAACCTTATTATTTTTAATAGCAATAGTGGGCACACCAATTTGACTATCTAAGAATTTTTTTATTGAAAGGCCATTTATTGTATTTTCATATAATAACACGAAATTTGTATCGCCTTTTTGGCGAGCAATTTCTAAAAATTTCAATAAACTTATATATGTTTTGAAATTAAAAGGAAAAACATAATTTCCGTATGTTCCAAGGAAAACATCGTAAGTTATAGGAATAATTTGAATAACCTTATTTCTCATAGACAATTCAGCAGATATTCTTTGATTTTTATTTAAAATTGGTCCAATCACAATTTTTGGATTTTTATTTATAATAGCTTTGTAAATTTCACTAAAACTTATATTAGTATCTGGATCCTCATCAATTATTACATATTCAAATTCCCCTTTTATAGCAAAGTTAAATCCTCTTAAAAATTCTTCGGATAATATCTTTAAATCTCCGCTATCTGGTAAAATTAAGTATATAGGAATTAACATTATGCTGTTTCTTTCTTTGCCTCCTCTACAATTATTGAAGCTTCCCTTATATCCCTTCTACCTGTTCCAGCAGGTATTAAACCACCAATTATAACATTTTCTTTAAGTCCATATAAATTATCCTCCTTTCCTTCAATTGCAGCAAAAGCCAAAACCTTAGTGGTTTCTTGGAATGAAGCAGCAGAAATGAATGAATCAGAAGATAGGGCAGCCTTAGTTATACCCAAAAGCATATGAGTATAAGTCGCAGGCTTACCTCCTTCCCTCATAACTCTTTCATTTTCCTTCTTAACTTTTATGTAATCCACAATATCATCTTCAAATAGATTAGTGCTTCCAGAAGATACAATTTTAA
>JAUQPS010000141.1 GCA_030550205.1 bacterium | reverse complement strand
AAGGCAGATTATAGAGATTATTTAGTGGTGATGGAGCTTGAGAAATTTTTAAAATTTATAGGTGATAAATGAATAGAAGAGATTTGATTGATTATTTGGATTTAAGAGAAGATTATGAGGAGTTTAAGAAGGTAATGGATGAATTTGTAATGATGCTGAGATATTTGGAACTTGATGAGGATGTTTTTGTTTATAAGTTTAAGAAGTATTTTGAGAGAGAAAAGAAGATTATTTTGATTTTGTTTTTGGAAGAGTGGGAGGGGGAGAATGTTGAAGAGTATTTTGGTGAGAAATAGAATATAGTCAGGATTTGAGAAGGGGGGATTTTAAAATGTCGTCCTTAAATTTGTTAGATGAACACAGTTTTTATGGAGAATGGTGGTTTTCTGATGCTCCTGATAAAAGATTTTATGGAGAACTAACTTATTCTCCAAAATCTGGGATAAAATTAATAATCCATACTCATGAAAATGTTGAGGAGGCTTTTATTATTAAAAACAATATTATATTAGGAGAATTAGAAAATGGTAAAGTAATAACATTGTATAAGATAAAGAGCCAAAAAATAAATATTTCAAGTTCAGATGTTTTAAGAATTAAAAAGTTTTATAGCTTTGATTTTGCATTTATAGGGAAACATTTTTTAACTCCCAATGAGCTAATGTTTACAAATATATATACAAGTTTCACCAATTTGTTACCCTTTTTCCCAGAAAATAAATTCATCAATACAGAGAACTCTGAAATTAAAATTCCTTTTCAACAAAATTTCAGAAAAAAAGAAATTGCTAAATTTAATTATGGAAATTTTAAAGTTTACTTTTATCTTTCTCCCGAATTAGAATTTTCAATAAAATCACCTTTACATAGAGAATTAATTTTTAGAGAAAGAATAGACATAAAAATTAAGTTTTCAGAACCAAAACCTTTTATAATTGATTATTCAATTTATAATTATAATGATTTCTATAGTGTTATAGAGACTTTAAGATTATTTTTCTCTTTTATCAGCAATCAACCATCCTATAATATCTATCTTCGTAGTGACATAGGAGATAAAAAGCCTATAGATATCATAGCTTTTACTCCTTTTGCCAATGTAGTTCTAACTCCACATTATGAATTAGTATTTAAATATAGTGATATTCAGGATAAGTTTGCAAAGATTTTAGAAAACTGGTTTATCAATAGAATAAACAAGAATTTGAAAGCTATTTTTGACATTTACAGTGATATTTTATATTACTCTAATATCTTACCAGTAAGTCAATTTCTTCTGATAGTTTATGCTTTAGAAGCATATCATAGGAATAAATTTGCCTCTCAATATATACCTGAAAAAGATTATGAAGAATTTTTAAAAAAATTAAGATACTATATTTGTAACTTCCCAAAAATTCCAACAGATTTAAAGAATCACCTAAAAGAAATGTTAAAATATGGTAATGAATTTTCCCTTCGTAAGAGATTAAAAGATCTTTTTTTAAAAAATAATACTTTCATTCAACAAGTTTTATTAGAAAAAGCAGACAAAAAGTATGATGAATTTATAGACAAAGTTGTTAAATGGAGAAATAACCTATCTCATGGTAATATTTATGTTGAAAAAGATGAAGAATTTGAGATTAAAAGTTTATTTAACATATTAAAAATCATCCTAACTGGATATATTCTTACAGAATTAGGTATTGAATCCTCTGAAATAAAAGAAATACTTAAGAGAATTATTGAAAGAAATTCGATATTTTAATAATTATGTAAGAAATGTAAAATATGTATTGTCTTCTTTATCAAAAGAAAAAGTAGAAACTCAAAATACAATAATTTATGACCAAAATTAATATTATATGAGGGGGAGGTTGAAATTTTGAGCGATAAAATAAGAGAAATTATATCAAATAGAGAAGATATTTCTTTACATCCTCTTGCAACAAGAAGCTATGATAAACAAAAATCTGAAAGAAAAGAATTTGAAGAAGATTGTCCTTACAGAACTCCTTTCCAAAGAGATAGAGATAGAATTATACATTCTAAAGCATTTAGAAGACTAATGCATAAGACTCAGGCATTTATTAGACCTGACTCTGAACATTTAAGAAATAGGATGACCCATACACTAGAGGTAATGCAGATAGCAAGGACACTTGCCAGAGCTATTGGAGCAAATGAGGATTTGACAGAAGCTATAGCATTAGGGCATGATTTAGGACATACTCCTTTTGGACATATAGGTGAAGAAGTTATTAGAAAAAAGCTTTATGAGTATATCAAAGATGAAAACAAGGAAATCAATTTTAATCATAATGTTCAATCATGGAGAATTGTAACATACTTAGAAAAATATTTTAGATTTTTAGAAGGATTAAATCTTACAAAAGCTGTCAGTTTTGGAATTTTAAGACATTCAGGAAAATATAAAAATGGAGAAGAAAAAATAGAGGTTTGGGACAAAGAAGGTAAAAAATTTATAATAGAATTTCCTCAAACTTTAGAAGAAAAAATAGTTAGAATAGCAGATGACATTGCATGGATAAATCACGATTGGGACGATGGTAAAAGAGGAGGACTATTGACAGATTCTCTATTAGGTATTGAATTAATAAGGAACTTAGGTATACATCAATCTATAAGGATTAACAAGATGGTAAAAGATGTGATAGAAACCTTTGAAAAACATGGATAGGTAAGATTTTCTAATAATATGGAAAAACTTGTTGAGAAATTTAGAGAAAAAATTAAAAAATATCTCTGGGAAAATGATTTAATAAAAAATTACGAGGATGAAGCCAAAAGAATTATGGAACAGATTTTTGATTTCTTCATGAAAAATCCTGAAAAACTTCCAAAAGAAACACGAATAAAAAGAGAACTATTTGATAATAGCTCTATAGAGAAAAAAGCTCTTGTAATAGCAGATTATATCTCAGGAATGACTGATGATTGGCTTTTTAAAAACTATGAGACTTATCTTTATAGTCATTTCAGTAGATTTAAGGAATTACAGATTAAGAAAAGTTACGATTGGATAAAGATTTCAGAGGAAGGATATAAAATACGACAAAGTATAAAGATTGAAAAACCTGAAGATTTGTCTCTTTCTGAAGGAACTAAACTAAAAATAGTTTCTATAATTTTTGATAACAAATCAAAAGAGATAAAAGAAATTGTAGAAAAAGGTAAAGTTATATATAAAAATGAAAATCAAGTTGAGATTGAAAGCCTAACAGATATAACTAATAATGGTGATGTTCTTATTATAGAGGAGGATTATAATAAATATTAATGAATAAAAAGATAAAAATAATAATTTTAGACTCTCTTAATGGAGATCTCTTTGATAGTCCTGCATTTAGGATAACATTATTTGCCTTCAAAAAGTGTTATCTTAAAAATCATTTAATAGGAGAGGTCGTAGGATACATAAAAGATGAAAAAATTCTTAAAGAAGTTCAAAAGCTGATAGGATATTTTCCAAATTATTCGAATAAAAAAATAAGATTAAATAATAAAGAACATATTCTTTTAGTATCTTTCAAAACTTATAATAGGAAAAAAGTTTTACAATTTTGGATAGTTCAATTTGATTATCTACCACTTTTAGATTTGAGTTCTGAGTTCTTTGACGAGAATTAGTTTATAGTTATGTATACTCATATTTTTTAAAGATGCCTTTTTTAGTCAATCTTTATGTTTTTCATAGTATGGTAATTGATTCAATTAAAATTAAAGAGGGGAGAATTTCTTCTCCCCTTAGAAATCTCATTTTCTATATTTTCTGATCTTTTTTAAAGTTTTAACCTCTTGCTCTCTTGATAGCCTCTACATACTCTCTTGCTCTCTCAGTAAGAATCTCAAATTTACCTTCAGCAATCACCTTCTTATCAACTAAGTTACCTCCAACTC
>JAUQPS010000140.1 GCA_030550205.1 bacterium | reverse complement strand
CTTTGCCTCTATTAAAAATGCATAATTTTTATTTCCTTTTCTTGCTAATATCACTTCATCTAATCCCTTCTCATCTTTCTTACCTTCCTTTAATACACTAAACTTATTTATTATTTTCTTTGGAAATCCTAATTCATATCCATTTTCTTTTAAGTATTGAGTTAGTTTATCAACTCCAAATTTTTCTGTTTCATTTCCAAAATGAAAGAAAACTCTACCATCTACTAAATTTGATACCTTTTCTTCAAATTCTTTATCTCTTTTTGCTATTTCTTCTGTTATTTCTAATATCTTCTTGTTAAATTCTTCATTATTCTTTTTTATTTCTTCTCTTATTTCTCTGTTTGTTCTTGCTATTTCTTCTCTATATTCTTTGTCTCTTCTTTCCATTTCTTCTCTGTATTTTCTATCTCTTTCCTCTATTATCTCCAATATCTTCTTTAAAAATTCATTTAATTCTTGCATAGTAGGATAATTTTAAAGGTTATATAGTAAATCCTCACAATTTGAATACATAACATAATATGCTTGAATTTTTAATAAGTTTTTAAAACTATCAAATTGTTCTGTTAAAGCTTTTGTATTAAAAAGGCTTTCAAAAAGGTATTTCTTTTTTTCTTCTATGTTTAATTCAACTTTTACAAATTTTGAACCATATCTAAAATTTATAAAATAAATTTTTTCAATTTTTGCTTTCTTTGTAAATTTATCTATTTCAAGGACTTTAAATGGTGGGGATAAAAAGCAATAATTATCCTTTATAAAAACTAAATCTTCTGAAATATAATAATAACCCATTTTTAGAGCTTTCCTTAAAATTGTTGTTTTTCCACTTGAAGGTGGTCCAATAAATAAAATAGCATCATTATTATTTTTTGATATACAAGAAGCATGTAATAATAGATGCTCTTTGTGTTCTACTGCATAAAATTCCCTTAAAGCATAAATTAGGTTTTGATAAGGATTATCATTCTCATTTACATATATAACCTTTCTTAACTTGTCAAATTTTGAAACATTATTATATTTCTTAACATATATTATTTCTTCAAATTCTTCACTATCAATTAAATAATGCTTTAAAAAACTTGATTTTAAATCAAAAAAGGAGCAAATTTTTATATTCTTTGAAAATAGATTAATAACCATATTTTAAAAGCTCATAACCTCCAATTAAACTTGCATATTCTCCAAGCTCACTTTTTTTAATAATTACATTATGCTTTAATTTTAAGTAATTAGAAAAAATTTCAAATGCATTAGAAACACCACCCCCAATTACAATTACATCAGGGTCAAATATATTGCATAAATTATTTATTAAAATAGAAAGTTTATCAGAAAACCATTTCCAAAATTCCAAAGCATTTAAATCTCCATTTTTTGCAAGTTCAAACAATTCCTTTGCTTTCAATCTTTTTTTAAAAATACTTTCAAAATATCTTGGAAAATAATCTTCTCCTATATAGGCTTCAATACATCCAAAATTCCCACAATTACAAATAGGACCATTTGGATCAATTGTAATATGTCCAATTTCACCTGCTCCCCCATTTCCTCTATATAAATTCCCATTTATAATTATACCTCCACCTACTCCTGTTCCAATAGTAATCCCAATAACATTCTTATAATTTTTTAATTTTGTATATTCTCCAAGTGTAAATAAGTTTGCATCATTATCAATTATGACTTTTTTATCTGTTTTGAGTTTTAATTCTTTTTCTTGAAATGTCTTAACATTTGGAGCAAATAAGACTTTATTATTCTTTACAATTCCAGCAAATCCGATAGCTATCGCAGAAACTTCAAAATTATTTATGATATTATTTATTTGTTCATCAACATTCTCTTTATTTGTTCTTTCTTTATTGAAATAAATTACTTCATAATTCTCAACAATTCCGTATTTTAAATATGTGCCTCCAACATCAAAGCATAAGGCTTTCATTTAAAAGCCTTCCATTTCCTCCTCTTGATTTTGTTTTGGTTTTGCTAGTTTTCTAAAACTTTGGAAATTATATATTAATAAAAAGTTTATATATGGCCAGTTTCTTTTCATTTCTTGGTATTGATAGAAATTTGTTAAATCTGTTTTTGATGCAAATTTAGAAGTTTTCAATATATCTTGGAAGTTAAATATAAACAATAAACTCTTATAGGGAAATCTAAAACCAATATCTAAATAATAATTTTCAAATGCTTCACCTTGTGATGTTTTTCTTGGACTATTATAAATTGCACTTATTTGTAAAAATAATAAGTTTATAGAAGATTTTAAATCATATGAAAAGGATGAGCGCTTAATATCTGAATAGACATTAAGCTGATACAAGTTTAAAGAAGTATTAAATTCAATAAATCTGCCCTTTTTAAAGTTTATAGATATTTCAGAACCATAAGATTCAGAAAAACCTGTATTTTCAGGATAATTTACAAAGTAATTGTTTTCTGTTATTGTTATTTGTTCAATTGTATTTTCAGTTTTTCTATAATAAATATCCGTGTTTAAATATAAGCTTTGAAAACCAATTTCAAATGAATGGCTATATTCTGGATTTAAGTAAGGATTTCCTCTTTGTTTTGTTATTTGATCTAATTGAGTTTCATATGGTTCAAGCAGCCAGGGCATAGGGTGTTTTATTCTTCTTGAATAGTTAAAATAAACTTGATTTATTTGAGAAATTTTATATGATAAATTTAAGGATGGGAAAAGGTCATTATATGTTCTTGAAATAGTATCAACCTTCCTATTTGTGTTTTCAAATCTCAATCCGAATTGAGCATTTAAATTATTAAAGCTTGTATTATAAGTTAAATATCCAGCATTTGTAATTCTATAAAAATCAACAGAATAACTATTTAATAATGAAAAATCACCTTGACTATACTTATAAGTCTCTGTTTCATCACTTCTATTTATTAACATTCCAAGATATCCAAAAGCTAACTTTTTATTATCATAATCAAAGTTAAATCTAAGGTGCTGAATAGGTCCATTTTCTGTTCTTTTGTTTCCATCTATTATATTATTATTTTCATCTTTATCTAAGTTGTAATCAGTTTCGTTTTTTGTTCTAATGCTATAACTAATTCCAGAATTTATAAAATTTCTATTCCATCCTAAGTATAATGAACCATTTAGTCCTCCTAAGTTAGCATTAAATTCACTTAAATAATTTTTTGTGCCCGTTGTTTTACCACTACCTCCATAAGAAAATCCCCAATGTGATAAATTACCTTCAAAACTTAAAATATCCTTTGAAGTTAAATTATAATCTAAATTTAATCTAATGCCATAAGGATTCATATTTCTTGACATATTACCAATTGTTATATATTCTTCATTTCCCAATTGCCTTTCTACATATAAATTAGAAGGAAAATTGAATTTATTATAATTTATTGAAGTTGAAAACTTTATTTTATTTCTTGAAATTCCAAATAATAAATTTGCCCCATAATTATCATATGTTCCAATTCTTAAATTTGTAGAATAGCTTAAATTATCACCTTCACCCCTCTTTAATATAATATTCATAATGATATTTCCTTCTGCTTCATATCTTGCTGATGGATTTGTTATAATTTCAATTCTATCAATTTGGCTTGCAGGAATTTGTCTTAGTGCTTCATTAACTTCTAGGCTTGTTGGTCTTCCATTTATTAAGAGTGTGATATTAGAAGAGCCTCTAATTTCTACATTATCATTATTATCTACATTAACTCCTGGGGTATTTTTTAATACATCAAGTGCGGTTCCTCCTAAATTTGTTATATTTTCTGATGGTCTAATAACTCTTTTCCCTTGTTCATAAGTAATTTGTGGTGGTGATGCTATTACTTGTTGTTCTTTTAATATAATTCCTTTGGGATTTAATGAAGTTTTACCCAAATTGATAATCTCTTTATTTACATTAATTTGAACTTCTTTACTCTCATAACCTATATAATCAATAACAATTTTGTAATTTCCGAAGGGAACATTTTCTATTTTTATATTTCCATTCTCATCACAATAACCACCTGTAATTTT
>JAUQPS010000139.1 GCA_030550205.1 bacterium | reverse complement strand
TTTTATACATAAATCCTCCTGGACTATTTCTAAAAATTCTTTGACCTGTGTTTCTATTTACCTTTACAATATATCTTGCTGAATTACTAAAAGCTCCATCAAACCAAATTTCAAAATCACTTCCTACCGCATAATAATTATTATCGGGTCCAATTATTAAATCAGAAAATCCATATCTTTCTGAGCTAATAAATCCCCCATTTGAACAACTTTGATTATCTTGGTCTATATATTGCCATATCAAATTTCCGTTATCACTTCTAAATTTTGCAACATATCCACAAGGTGTTGAACTATTTGAAAATGGATAAACTGTTCCAGCTACCGCTATATTATTATCCAAAGGGTCAATTCTTATAGCTTTTATATTATTTCTACCATATCCACTAAAACTTAAAATTTTCTGCCAAATAATACTTCCATCATTTCCATTTAATTTTGCTAAAAATAGATTATTCCCATAATTCCCACCAATTATTACATCATTGTTAATTATTTCTAAACTATAACATCTATCAAGTGTATCTATGCTTCCATCTATTCTAACAATCCAATTAAAGAAGATATATAACATAGCCCTAAAATTATAAAGCTTGCGATGGGGAAATTATTTATCATTGCTACACCAATTGGGAATTTAAAGGATATTACAATAAGGGCAATTGAAACATTAAAGTTTGTAGATATAATTTTATGTGAAGATACAAGAAGAGCGAAAATTTTATTAGATTATTATGATATAAAGAATAAAAAGTTGTTATCATATTTTGAAGGAAATGAACAAAGAAGAGTAAAAGAAGTATTAAAACTATTAGAAGAAGGAAAAAATATAGGTTTAATATCAGATGCTGGAACTCCTTTAATTTCAGACCCTGGATATAGATTGGTAAGAACCTGTAGAGAAAATAATATAGAAGTTATACCTATTCCTGGACCTTCTGCGGTTATTTCTGCTTTAAGTGTTAGTGGTCTTGAAACTGATAAATTTTTATTTTTGGGATTTTTACCAAAGAAAAAAAGTAAGAGAATAAATGAGCTTTTAAAATATAAAAATTTTGAAGGTTCTATTGTAATTTATGTTTCAGTTTATAAAATTAAAGAATTTTTAGAGGAAATTTTAGAAGTTTTTGGAAATAGAAAAGTTTTTATAGCAAGGGAAATGACAAAAGCTTTTGAAGAGTATATATATGGAAATTTAAGTGAAGTTAAAGATAAAATAAAGGAAAAGGGGGAATTTGTAGTTGTAATATCAAAGGAGTTTTAAATATGAGAATTTTTTTAGATGCAAGATTTTATAAAAAGTCTGGAATTGGTAGATATATAGAAGGTGTTTATAGTGAAATTGTAAAAATGTCAGATGTTGAAGTTTTTGCAGGGGGGTATGTTGAAGTATTAAAGCAAAGTATATTTAAAAATTATATACCTTACAATTCTCCTATTTATTCTATTTATGAGCAAATTGAAGGTAGTATTCTTTTAAAAAAACTTGAAAAAAGTTTTGATGTGTTTCATTTTCCTCAATATAATGTTCCTTTTTTATTGCCTAAAAATAGTATTGTCACAGTTCATGATTTAACTCAATTTAAATTTCCTAAATTTTTTAATAAACTTAAAGTAAAGTCTGCAAAAATTGTTTTAAAAAGAGCCTTAAAGAAGTCAAAAATTATTATTACAAATTCAAATTTTACCGCTAAGGATATTTTAAATTTTTATCCAAGAATAGAAAGCAAAATAAGAGTAATATATTGGGGAATATCAGATGTTTTCAAGCCAATTTCAAAGGAGGAAATAGAGTTATTTAAAAAGGAAAAAAATCTTGGAGATTATATTCTTTATGTTGGAAATAGAAAACCACATAAAAATTTAGAAAGATTAGTTAAGGCATTTTTAAAAATAAAAAGTGATTTTAAAAATTTAAAACTTGTAATTATTGGAGAAAAATTTAAAAAAGAAGATGAAATTGATAGATTAAAGAAAAGCTTAAATTTAGAACAAGAAATTATAGAAATAACAAGAGCTTCTGATAATGAGCTTATTAAATACTATAATGCTTCATTATTAGTTATTCTTCCATCTTTGTATGAGGGTTTTGGTTTTACACCTTTGGAAGCTATGGCTTGTGGTGTTCCTACCGCAATATCAAATGTTTCAAGTTTGCCTGAAATTTGTAGTGATGCTGCATATTATTTTGACCCTTATAGTATAGAAAGTATTTCTGAAAGCATTTATAAATTATTAACAGATAATAGTTTAAGACAATATTTAATTAATAAGGGTTTTGAAAGAATAAAAATTTTTAGTTGGGAAAAAACAGCAAAGGAACATTTAAAAGTTTTTGAAGAAGTTGTAAAACTTTAAAATTTTACTAGAATTAGAGGGCAAGATGGAGCTTATTTAGCAAAGTTTCTTCTTGAAAGTGGTAATTCTAGTATTATTAGAATTTGTTGAATTAGTTTTTAGAATTGTTGGTTTTGATATTGTTTGGGAAAATTTTATAGACCTGCGGAGGTAGATATTTTGTTAGGTGATTTTGGGAAATAATGGTTGAGGCGGATATAAAAAGAGTTGAAAAAGAATTAAATTGAATACTTTAAAATTTTGATTATGACATTTCTTCGTTTTATATTACTTTTAATTCTTTCTTTAATGATATTTTACTTCTTATTAGAAAATAGCGAATATAGATTAACTTTTCATATATTTGGTAGTATTTATGAAAATGTTCCATTGTGGGTTATTATTTTTGTGTCCTTTATATTTGGTTTTGCATTTGCTTCTATAATTGCCCTTATTGAAATAACAAGAGCTAAAATTCAACTAAATTCTAAGGAAAAGAAAATAAAAAACCTTGAAAATGAACTTGATGAACTTAGGAAATTTTTAATGGAGGAAGAAAAATGATTTGGATTTATCTTGCAATCCTTATCATAATTTTATTTTTTCTTTTTGGATATATAAGGGATTTATATACTCCAAAATATAGTCCAAGTAAAGAAATTGTAAAGAAGGTTAATGATATTTTAAAGCATCCTGTTAATGTTGCTATTGATTTGTTAAAGGAGGAGTTAAAAATTTCTAAAATTACAGATAAGTATTATATATATCTTCATTTAGCATTTTTGTATATGCAAATTGGTAAGCTTGAAAAAGCGGTTAGATTAGCACGCTCTTTAATTGTTGGAGTTTATGTAGATGAGGCTATTAAGAAAAGAGCAATTTTATTAGTTGGTGAAATTTATATAAAATTGAATAAACCAAAGGAAGGACTTGAATTTTTATTAGACCATAAGTTGGATGATAAAGATTATTATTTTTTGATTGCAAAACTTTATGAGCATTTGAAAGATTATAAAAATTCTGCTTATTATTATAAGAAGATTGTTCATAATTTTGAGAAAGAGCAAATTTCAAATATATTATCAAAGCTTTCAATTTTGGCTGTTAGAAATGGAGATTTTGAAACATCTCAAAAGTTGATAGCAGAAGCAAGCAAAATATATGAAGATGGATTTGTAGATTTAGCAAGAGGTATTTATCAATTCTATAAAGGGAATTTTAATAAGGCTTTGGATTTTATCCTTAGTGGTTTAAATAAAAAACCGAATTTATATAGTTTTGTAAAGGATGAATTAAGAGAAATATATTTTGAAATGAATAAAATTGATGAGCTTCTTAATTATTTAAAAGAACATCCAAATCCAATTGCTAAGTTAGATTATATTAGAATTTTGCATAATATGGGTGATTATTCAATAGCAAGAGATTACTTTTATGAAAATAAAGACATCTTTGTTTCAAATCTCGTTTTAATTTCAAAAGTTTATCAAATTTTAAAAGATGAATCAATTATAAAATATATTGTTGATATGGCTATCAAAAGTAGTTTATATATTTGTCAGGCTTGTAATTCAACATATAATAGCTTTTATATTGAATGTCCAAATTGTTATAGAGTAGGGACACTTGAAGTAATTTATGAAAAACCCGAGAAAGTAAGGGAAGATATTTTCATTGTTCCTGAAAGTTATATAGAATGAAAAAAGTTTTATTTTTACTCTTAATAGCTTGTAATTCAAAGGGTTATTCATCTGAAAATGATGATAAATTCTTATTAAATAGAATAATAGATAGCACAAGAGCAAC
>JAUQPS010000138.1 GCA_030550205.1 bacterium | reverse complement strand
ATTTTGGTATTTTTGGATATATACATTAACTTTAATAGCTATTTTAAAATTGAAAGATATAGTGATGTTGAAAGCTATTATAAGCCTTATTTTGTAGAATATTTAAAAGCTAATAACTTAGGAGAATATAGGGTAAATGCAAGGTTTTATAAAGGAATCATATTGCCAAGAAATTCGGGTAATATAAATAAAATAGAATTAACGGAAGGTTATGATCCACTTGTTTCAAAATATTATGTAGAGTTTTATGATCATATTGTAAAGAGAAAAGAAGGGTTTGAAAATTTATTAAAAATGGCAAATGTTAAGTATTATATAACTGATAGTGGTTTTGTAGAATTGAAAGATTATTTACCAAGAGCTTATTTAGTTTATTGTGCACAAGTAATTAAAGATAGTTCTACTTTCTTTTCAAATGTAAAAAATTTAAAAGTGCATGAGTGTGTATATTTAAATGATGAGCCTAAAAAAACTTATAATTTAAATGAGTTTTATAAACCTGTTAAGATATTAAAATATACAACAAATGAAATTCTTATTGAATATGAAAGTGATAAAGATGCAATTTTAGTTTTAAGTAATAGTTATTATCCTTATTGGAAAGCAAAGCTTGATAATAGGGAAGTTAAAATTTTAAGAGCGAATTGGACATTTATGGCAATAGAAGTTCCAAAGGGTAAGCATTTAGTAAAGTTTCATTATGACTATAAAAAGTTCGTATTATTTTTATCTTTTTGGTTATTTGGAATTGCTTTATCAATAGTTTTTTCATACTTTAAAATTTAAAATTATGTTTTCAGAACTTGGAAAATTATTTATTATAATTGGAATTGTTTTTCTTATATTTGGTTTTTTAATTATTCTTTTTCCAAAGTTTAAACTGCCAGGTGATATATTAATTCAAAAAGATAATTTTACATTTTACTTTCCGCTTGGCACATCAATTTTAATTTCAATTATATTAAGTTTGATTTTTACTCTAATTTTCTTTCTTATAAGGAGGTAAAGATGATTGTTAAACTTGAATATAAAGATGATAATTTTTTATTTGAGAGTGAAACAGGAAGAAAGTTAATAATGGATGAGAATACGCCAAGACCTATGGAACTTCTTCTTATGGCACTAATTGGATGCACTGGTATAGATATTGTTGAAATTTTAAATAAAATGAGAGTCCAGTATGATAGATTTGAGATTATTGCAGATGGTAAAAGAGCACAAGAGCATCCAAGAAAATATGAATATATTAAACTTATTTATAAGTTTTATGGAAAAGATTTAGATAAAGAAAGAGAGAAAATTGAAAGGGCGGTTTCTTTATCACAAAATAAATATTGTTCTGTAAGAGCAAGTTTAAATTCAATTGTAGAGTATTCTATTGAGATTTTTGAAGTTTAACATACCTATAAATTTCCTTTAATGCACTTATAAAAATTTCAACTTCTTCAATTGTATTATACAAATATAAACTTGCTCTAACTGTATTAAAAGCTTTAAGTCTTCTTAATAGTGGTTGAGCACAATGATGCCCACTCCTAACAAATATATTTTTATAATCTAAAAATGATGCAACATCATGGGGATGTAAATTTTTTACATTAAAAGGGACAATACATAATCTATTATTGATATCTTTTGGTCCATAAATTTCAATAAAATCTAAATTTAACATTTCTTCAAGCATTACTTTAAGCAATTTTTGTTCATGATTATATATATTATCCATTCCAATTTCACTTAAATAATCAATAGCAATTCCAAAAGCTATTGCATCAACAAAATTAGGTGTTCCTGCTTCATATTTATAAGGTATTTCATTAAATGTTGTTTTGTATAATTCAACAGTATCAATCATATCTCCACCATATAAAAATGGTGGAAGTTTTTCCAATAATTCTTCTTTTGCCCAAAGAATACCAATTCCAGTAGGTCCAAGCATTTTGTGAGAAGAAAATGCTAAAAAATCACAATTAATTTTTTGAACATCTAATTTAATATGGGGAGCACTTTGACATGCATCTACTATAATATAAGCATTACAAACTTTTCTTGTATAACTTATAACTTCTTCTATTGGTTGAATAATACCTGTTATATTTGAGGCATGTCCTATTGCTAAAATTTTTGTTTTTTTTGTAATAATTTCATCAAGATTTTCTAAATTTAATCTTCCATCATCATAAACATCAATATATTTTAAAATTGCCCCTTTTCTTATAGCTAGTTGTTGCCATGGAACCAAATTTGAATGATGCTCAGAAATTGTTATTACAATTTCATCTCCTTCTTTAATTTCATCAGATAAAATATAAGAGACTAAATTTAAACTTTCAGTAGCATTTCTTGTAAATATAATTTCTTTTTCGCTTTTAGCATTTATAAATTTTGATATTTTTAAACGAGTCCTTTCATATTCATCTGTTATTTTTGCTGATATTTTATAAACACCTCTATGAACATTAGAATAGTAATTTTCATAAATTTCTTTAATTTTTTCAATTACATAAATTGGTTTTTGTGAGCTTGCAGCATTATCAAAGTAAATAAAATTGTTATTTAAAAATGGAAAATCTTTTCTTATTTTTTCTATATTCATAATTGAAATTTTAAAGCCTTAAAAATTATGTTGAATATATTCAACTGCTAAGGTTCCTGCATAAGCTCCATCACTTACTGCGGTTGCAATTTGTCTTAAATGCTTACTTCTTAAATCACCAGCAACAAACAAACCCTCAACTGGTGTTCTTGTTGTTTCATCCGCTATTACAAATCCACTTTCATCATATTTGATTTCTTTAAAATTTTTTAAAATTTGATTTTGTGGCACCATTCCAATATAAATAAAAATACCATCAACTTGTAAGTTAAATATCTCATTTGTTTTTACATTTTGGAGAATTACTTCTTTAACTTTTCTATCTCCTTTAATTTCTTTAACTACGGTATTTAAAATAAATTCAACATTATTTCTTTCCTTTAATCTCTCAACATATAATTTTTGAGCTCTAAATTGGTCTCTTCTATGAATTAAATAAAGCTTTGAAACAATATTTGATAAATATAAACCTTCTGTAAATGCAGAATCTCCTCCACCTACTACTGCGACTACTTTATTTCTAAAAAATGCTCCATCACAAACCGCACAATAAGAAACTCCTCTTCCATAAAATTCCATTTCTCCAGGAACATTAAGCTTTCTTGGGCTTGCTCCTGTTGCTACAATTACCGCTTTTGATTTTAATATCTTTTCACTTAAAAGCTTAACATAAAAATATCTATCTTCTTTCCATAAGTCAATTACTTCATCATATTCTATTGGAACTTCAAATTTCATTACATGCTCTAACATTTTTTGACTTAGCTCTGAACCTTTAATTTCAATAAATCCAGGATAATTATCTACAATATCTGATATTGCAACTTGTCCACCTGCTACTCCCTTTTCTATAATTATAGCCTTATACATTGCCCTTGCTACATAAATTCCCGCTGTAAATCCCGCAGGTCCCCCTCCAATTATAATAATATCATATTCCATAGTTTTAAAATTTTAAAGTTTCAATAAGCTTTAAAATTTCAATATGTTTTTCTTTTTGAGCTTTATCCCTGAAAAAACCCTTAATGAAAAATTTATATTATCCTATACTTGGCCTGATGTAGAATATAAAACTTTTGAAGTTATAAAATATGATTACTTTATATGGATAGATAGTGTAAAAAATGCCCAAAATACAAGACCAATTTTAAATGCTTATAATAAAATAACTTTAAAAGCTATAGACCCAACAGATAGTATTCATTTGCATTTTATAAAAGGTTATTATGTTGTACCATATTGGACTGATACTGTTAAGAATAATTTAACAATTGATTCTATTAAGTTCTTTTATAATAATAGCTATCAAACCAATTTCACATACTATACGCCTGGTGATACACTTATTATTATAAAATTTCTTTCACAAATTCCAAAAGATAGTTTATTTAAAGTGGAAATTTATTATAAAGGAACGGTTAATAGAAGTGGTTCATCATTTGGAGGGGGATTAGATTTGAAGCAAAATAGTATAATATATGCAGATAATGAGCCATTTGGGCTTAGAAGATGGTTGCCAAGTTTTGATTTACCATATGAAAAACCAGAAACAGTTGAAGCAAAAATAAAGGTTAAAAATA
>JAUQPS010000137.1 GCA_030550205.1 bacterium | reverse complement strand
TTGAAAATTCATTTTAATATTACAAGCTTTAAAATTATCAAGCTATGTTGAGTTTCATGATAACTTTAACCGCAAATGAGATTTTAGAAAATACCATGAAAAGTTGGCAGAATGTAAAAGATTATAGTTCTGTTTTATATTCTTGGACAGCAAAGGATAAAGAGGTGGAATTAAAGGAATATCAACATAGATATTTAAGTCCAGGATATATATATCTTAAAGTTATAAAAGGTGGTTCTGGTGAGGCCTGTTATGACCCAAATACAAAGAAGGCAAAAGGAAGAAAATTTGGAATAACTTTAACCCTTGACCCTGAAACAGATAAGCGCATACAATCAATAAGGGGTGATAGGATTTATCATGCTGGAATGTTGAAAACTATTGAAAGGATTAAAACATATAAAGATATTCAACTTATTGGTGAGAAAACAATTGATAATATAAAAGTTTATGAAATATCTGCAAAAATTGAACCATCTCAAAACTTTTTAGCAGATAAAGAAATTATTTTTATAAGGCAGGATAATTTCTTGCCATATGGATATATTCAATATAAAGGGAATATAAAGGTTAAAGAAGTTTATTGGAGGAATTTGAAAATAAATAATGGATATACACCAAAAGATGTATGTTTTTAATAGCTCTATTACCATTTCAAGTTCAAAAAATTGAAATAAATGGTAAATTATTATTTGTTGAAATAGCTGATGATGATAATAAAAGAGCATTAGGTTTAATGTATAGGAAATATTTGCCTGATAGTATGGGGATGTTGTTTATATTTGATAGTGCTGGTATATATCCATTTTGGATGAAAAATACTTATATTCCACTTTCTATTGCTTTTATTGATGAAAATTTTACAATTATTGATATTTTGGATTTAGAACCACTTGATGAAAGACCTATTTTCCCCCTAAAAAAATTTAAATATGCTTTGGAAGTTAATAGAAATTGGTTTAAAAAGAATAATATAAAAGTTGGTGATAAAGTGAAAATAGGACATTAATATTATCCTTTAAAATTTCAAACTATGAAAAACTTTATAATTTTATTTTTAATTTCAGGATGTGCCCTTTTTACAACTTCTGAAAGTGTAAATGATAATGAGAAGGAGCTAACACCAGGTATAATAAAGAAAGAATTGAAAGCTGGTTTATCAAGTGCAGAAGTAATTCAAATTCTTGGTTCTCCTAATATTATAACAGTAAATAGTGAAGGTAAAGAAGTTTGGGTTTATGATAGAATATCTGCTGAGGTTGAGACAAAAAGTGATGAAGTATATGGCACAATTCTAATTTTAGGTTTTGTATCTAAGAAAACGAAGACTGTAAAAACTCAAAAAACACTTACAGTTATTATTACTTTTGATAATGATAAGGTTGAAAGTTTTTCTTATCATTATTCAAAGTTTTAGAATATGAAGAGGATTTTAAACTTAATAATTACGCTTATTTTCTTTAATGCTTGTGCTACTAAAACTCAAACTCCAAAAAGCCAGCTTGAAATAAGGGAATTTCAAACACGATATTTTGAAGTAAATGATAAAAACATCCTTACAAAAGCAATTGTAAATACACTATTAGATGAAGGATATATTATAAAAAATGCAAATACGGAGCTTGGTATAATTACAGGAGAGAAGGGTGGAGATGTTAAAGAGAAGGTTAAAGAAGATTCACAAACAAATCCCTGGGGACTTCTTATAGTTGGCGCATTAATTATTATTACGCTTGGCATTATTCTTCTTGTAAGTAAAGATAAGGATAATAGTGGGGGTAATAATAATAGTGGGAGTGGTAGTTCTTCAAGTGAGCAAACTTATGAAAAGACAAAAATTATTGAAACAACAATAAGTATAAGTGAATTTTCTAATGGATATAAAGTGAGGGCAGTTTTTCAAAGGAAAATACTTGATAATAAAGGTAATATAGTAAGAGTTGAACAAATTCAGGATGCTAATTTTTATCAAGAATTTTTCTCAAAATTGGATAAGAGTATATTTTTACAGAAAGAACTTGAAAGTAAATAATGCTATGTGCTTATTTGAATAATGGAAAAATTGAAATAAAGGATATTGAAATTCCAACTTTAAATGATGGAGATGTTTTAATTAAAGTAAAATATGCTCTTACAGATGGAACAGATTTAAAAACTTATTTAAGGGGGCATTATATATTGAAAGATGGACCATTTGGTCATGAATATAGTGGTATTGTAGTTGAAACAAAAAATGAGAAGTTTAAGATAGGGGATGAAGTGTTTGGAATTAATAGTGCTTATTGTGGAAATTGTAAATTTTGTAAGCAAAATAGAGAAAATTTATGTATATATTTAAAAGATAATATTGTAGTTGGAGCTTATGCAGAATATTTAAAGATACCAAAGCTTGTAGCAGATAAGAATTTGTTTATAAAGCCAGAAGAAATTAGTTTTAAAGTTGCTCCTATTATTGAGCCATTATCTTGTGTTTTTCATGGTATTGAAAAATTAAATTTAATAGGATTTGAAAAAATTTTAATACTTGGTAGTGGCTCTATTGGGATAATGTTTTTTTTAATTTTAAAAGAAAATTTTGAAGTAAAAATTTATTCAAGAAGTAAAAAAAGAATTGAACTTTTAAAAAGTGCTCCATTTTATGAAGAATTAAATAACTCATTTGTTCAAAACTATCAAGGGGATTATGATGTTATAATAGATACAACTGGTAGTTTTGAACTCCTTAGTGAAATTTTAAAAAGTTTGCCAAAAGGTTCAAAAATTTTATTATTTGCAGGGATGGAAAAAGATAAATTTTTAACATTTAATCAAAGTTATTTTCATTATAATGAGATTGATATAATCTCTTCATTTCATCAAACTCCATCCTCTGTTAAGAAAGCATATCAGTTTTTAATAAAAAATCATGAACTTCTTGAATACTTAATAACTCATGAGATTGAATTAAAAGATATTATTTTGGCATTTGAATTAATGAAAGAAGGTAAAGCATTGAAAGTGGCTATTTTCCCTTCTAAGCTTTAAAATTTTAGCAGTTTGATTTGTAGTATTTGTTTATTATTGAAATTTAAGGATTATTTTAAATCACATACACACTGGCAAAATATATCTCCTTACTATAAAAGGAAGGTTAAAGCTATGGTAAAATTATATAAAAAACATAGAGAGCAGGAGGTGAGACCATGTTAGTGTTGAACTTGCTTGTAACCTTTGCGTCAAGTGTAGGTGGTAAGTTTGTAAATACCTATGACCCTGCTATTGTAAAAGACTGGCTAAACTCCTATCCCTATCTCTATAAAGGTTTCACACCCAATAAAGGACAGCTTGCCACTATGGATGGAAAGATAGCTGAGAATGTTGTTTTCTATTCAAGGAATGGAAATATGGGTATATTCATAACTGAAAATGGAATGAGTTATGTAATTTATGATATTGAGAAAAAAGAAGTTTCAAAAGATAAAGATGCATTACCGCATATAAAAGAAAAACCTGAAAATTCTATATTACACTATTCGAGAATAGACTATGAACTAATAGGAGGAAAGATAAAAAAAGAAAATATAATCTATCAAGATGAACTGCCAGGATATGAAAACTTTTATTTAGCCCATTGTCCAGATGGAATACTATTTGTAAAGAGTTATAGGAAAGTTATAATAAAGGATATATATCCAGGAATAAATTGGATATTTAGATATGATGATAATGGTAATTTTCATCATGAGTTTGAGGTAAAAAATCCCCAGTTGATATCCCAAATAAAGTTAAAAGTAAAATATGCTGATATAGAATTAGCAGATAATGGAAAGTCAATAATTTTATCAACGCCAATTGGGAAGATAAAGGATGGGAATTTAATAGGGTATCAGGGAAATAATATAGTTGAAGTGAGTTATAAGCTTATAGATAATAATTTAATAGCTTTTGATGTTAAGAGTTTTGATAAAAACAAATCATTACTAATTGACCCTTATGCTCTTGTTTGGGGGACTTATTATGGAGGAAGTTCTGTTGATGTTGGTTATTCCATCACGACAGATGGGCAGGGTAATGTATTTGTGACTGGATATACATATTCAACAAACTTTCCAACATATGATCCAGGAGGGGGTGCTTATTATGATGGAACTTGTGGAACTGATGGAAATTGCAACTATAATGGATATAATTATTATTATGATGCTTTTATTTTAAAATTTAACAATTCAGGAGTTAGGTTATGGGC
>JAUQPS010000136.1 GCA_030550205.1 bacterium | reverse complement strand
GTTGAGGGAATATTTGATCCAAAGATATTAACACCACCAATAGAAGAAACCTTTGAAGAATTAAGAAAGATATTAAGTGAAGGATTAGATGCAGATCCAAACTTCAACACCATAAGTTCAAATATCAGCTTTACATCAACTGAAAGAGCCATACATAATAGTTTAGGAGTAGAAGTAAGTTTTAGAGAGACAATTGTAAATGCAGGAGTATCAATACTTGGAGAAAAGAATGGTATTAGAAGTCTAGGATGGGAGGGGGAAGCTAGTAGAGAATTAAATAAGATAAATTTGAGAAAATACATGGAGGAAGCAATAGAAAAAGTGAAAATAGGTTTCAAAGTAGATAGAATTGAATCTGGAGAAAAAACTGTTATATTTAGTCCAGAAGCTCTTGAATCCCTAATGGAATTCGCCTTCGTAAGAGCTATAGATGCATATAATGTTCAAGAGGGAAAATCATACCTAACGGGGAAAATAGGTGAATTAGTAGCTTCAGAAAAATTAACAATAATAGATGATGGAACATTAAAAGGTGGATTAAGAACAACGCCCACAGATGTGGAAGGAGTACCATCACAAAAAACCATAATAATAGAAAATGGAATATTGAAAAGCTACATATATGATAGTTACACAGCACATAAAGAAAATAGGGAGAGTACAGGTAACGCCTTTAGACAATTTAGAACACCAATAACTATTGCACCCAGGAACCAAATAATAAAGGGTGAAGAAGTAAAGCTAGAAGAATTAATAAGAGAAGTAAATGAAGGTATAATAATTCAGGGGGTAATGGGTGCACATAGTACAAACATAGCGACAGGAGCCTTCTCAATAACTGCAAATCCCTCCTACATAATAAAGAAGGGAGAAATAATAGGGCAAGTGAAGGGATGCATGATCGCTGGAACATTCAAAGAATTATTAGAGAAGTACACCGAACAAGGAGATGACATAAAACAAAGAGGTTCATTAATTGCACCATCAATAAAATTCGAAAAAGTAAGAATTACAACATAAACTAATTAATAAATTTAAATACTTTTTTTAAGAATACATTAAAAATATAAATGAGAATATAAAAAATTGACAGAAACATTTTAAACTAATAAGGATAAAAATCGAGAAATAAATAAAATAAAATTCAAAAAACAAATAAAAAGATACTATTAGGACGAATTATGGAAAATAAAGTAAAAATATATATGAAAATGTTAAATGTGGAAAAATAAGGAAGAGGTATATGTGTGAAAAACCTTTTTAGTATAATAAGTTCAAATAGAAAATGGTTATAGAAATGCCTAAAGCTAGATGTCCAATATGTGATGAAACAATTGACTTAGGGGAAAAGCCACATGTAGGAGATGTAATCGAGTGCCCATCCTGTGGAGTCTCACTATCCATAGAGCAAAAGGGTCGTAGATGGAATTTAAAAGTTGTTGAGGAAGAGGAAGAAGAAGAGGAAGAATGGGAAGAGTTAGAGGAAGAAGAGTGGGAAGAAGAGGAAGAATGGGAAGAGGAAGAGTGGGAGGAAGAGGAGGAAGAGGAAGAAGAGGAAGAAGAATGGTGAAAACCCCTATATGGGGTTTTCTTTTTTGTAGAAGGAGGTGAAAAATATGGCCGAGAAGAAGCCTGAGGAGAAGAAACCAAAGAAGAAGAAGTAAATTACCTTAAATAAATCTTAATACTCCCTCATTTTTTATAATTATTTTCATATATGATTAACATTAAACTTTTATTTTGGTATATAATAGGTTCATTTTGAAAATAATGCCGTTCTATATAATTCTACATGATGATTCAATTTTGAATAGGATAGTAGAAGAATCCAAAACCATGCCGCTTAAATTGAAAAAGAATTTATTTATATCAAATAGGATAAATAAGGAGTTCTATGAGAATCTGGGTGAAAATGAACCTTTAATAGTATTAAAGACTAGTAGAAATGTTGAAAAAGCAAAGATAGATTATGAAAATGGAATATATAATCTTGGAAGCTTAATTCTAGTGGCATATGAACCTTTAAAGGATATAAGTGGAAATAGAACCATATATAGATTGATTAATAGGGCACCATGTTTTAAAGCTTCAAGCTTGATATATTTATTCCCCTATATAAACTACGATGAATATATTGGAAGTAGGATTATTTCACCAAATATATTGATTAAAAAGATAATAATGTATGGAGGTAAAGTTATAAGTGCATCTAGATTAAAATTGATATATCCAAGAAGTGGTAAAGTGTTTATAGAGGATTTAAAACGATCATTAATGAAGAGAACTGAAAAAATAAGCATGATGCTACAAGACCTTAATAAAGATGATAAAAATAAGATGATAAGACATCTTAGAGAGATAAAAACTGAAATAAAAACTTTGAGAGAACTTATAAAGGTATATGATGTTGAATTAGCCATAAATCTCAAAACAGTAAAATCAAAACTAATAAACATTACAAAAATAGTGAATCAAATGATGAATGAAGCCATGGAAGATATGTAAAATGAAAATTAACCTTTATTTATAGATTTTATATTTCTTGAGATCATATATGGAACTATAAAAATCCCTAATAGAACAGTTACAAAAACAGTGATAAAACAGATATTAGTGTAAATTTCAGAATTTCTAAAGAACAATTTATTTGGATCATATACCGAGGGGAGACGAGACATTACAAGAGTAGATAAACCATTTGTAAAAGTATACATAATCGCAAATTTCTCAACATGATTAAGCTTAAACATAAAATCATAAATGATGGTGCATAAAACTCTAGAACCAAACATTACCAACGAAACTATAAGACCAAAGAAAACATGCTCAAAGGAAAATTGCATTATTAAACCAACAAAAACAAAGAAAAATGATTTCAAAAGAAAGGTCATTTCTTCATGAAATTCACGTAAATGTTTAGAATCCACTATGAAATGATCCTTTAAACCAAATTTCTCAAAAAGAGTATCACTATTAACAATTAGCAAAGCATAAAATAAAAGGGATAAAACACCTGACCCTTCCACAAGTTCCTCTGAAAAAACATAAACAAAAAATACCATAGCCATCGTAAGAATATAATTAAATTTTCGATGACTAAGTTTATTTAAAATAAAACTCCAAAGAATCCCACCAAGAGAGCCAAAACTAAGAGAGAAAATGAAAGATAGAAATACATTCTCAAAACCTTCAATAATAGACATATATGGAGTTATAATTAATCGAATAATAGTTATTACAGTTATAAAAGCTATAGAATCAGATAATATTGACTCCAATAACAAAATATTCCTAATGTTATTTAAATCAACATTTGAAGAAGATTCTAGATTACGTAAAACTGCAGAAACAGTTACTGCATTATTACTAAACATAGCTCCAAGCAAAATACATTCCAATAGACTGAGGTAGTTATGCATAAACATGTAGGATGTAATACCCACAATAATTATTGTTAGAAAATAGTATAGGAAGGTTAAAGGTAGGCTACGTGGAAAAGATTTTAGAAAAACATTAAAATCCATATGTATACCAGCATCAAAAACTATTATACACAATGCAATAATACTCATAATTGGAGAAGCCCTAATAAATGGGGAAGGATCATATAAATGTAGAACTGGACCTAGAAATATGCCGAAAAAAATTAGCCAAATAATATCTGGAACTCTAGTCTTATCATAAAATAATTCACTTAAATAACCTAGAAAAACTGTGAAAACAAATAATAGTAGAATTTCAGCACCAGCTATCAATAAACATCACCATGAGGAATATAAGAGTTGTTAATTATTACGATGTTAAAACAAATAAAGATTATTAGGATTCAATAATAGTTTCCTAATAGGAAAATATTTCCTAAATTAACATTCCTTAAACCAGCATTTCTAGCAGTTTCTAAAGCTATTTTAGCATGCGATTTACTTGTTGGTGGAAGATCAATTAATAGATAATCTGGGTGAAAAGCAAGTAATGAATATGGTATGTTGCGATCAAAAGAAGCTAGAAATCTTGAGATCCCCTCCACTTCATATACATCTACATACCCTGGAACGAGAAGTGTACTAGCCATGAAAAGTGGAACTTCAGGTCTCTCATTCCAATGTTTAAGGATAAGTTTAACATTTTCATATACACGTCCAATATCAATACCAGTTAAAGTATAATAAACTTCAGGAGACCAAGCTTTTAAATCAAATTTAATAATTCCACCACTCTTAAGAGAAACATCAACAATTCTATTCA
>JAUQPS010000135.1 GCA_030550205.1 bacterium | reverse complement strand
AAGGATTCGGGAGCCAGCTACAATCAAACTTCATAGAACCTCCAAGAATTGAGACATCACCAACCACATCAAGAGTAGCTGAGGGATTGGTAGTTCCAATTCCAATTCTTCCATTTACATAAACATTTCCCTCAACGTGTAGTTTCTGAACGGGATTATTAGTTCCAATTCCAACATTACCAGCAAAATACGCTCCATAAGCACATATACAATTTGCATAAATATTATTTCCATAAATGTTTGCGCCGCTTATAATATTCCCATCTACATAAACCTCTCCACCAATTCGAGTGCAAGTCCAATCAGGGCCGTAATTAACCACCAAAGTATTCGTCGCATCAACCAAAGCTCTTCCAGGGCTTCCTCTCCTACTACTCCACCCCAATAAGAAATCTGCTGCACATACCCAGATAGCAAATTGTGTGCATATTGTATTAGCCCAAATAATCCCTCCACCAACATTCAAATTATTCCTTATCCATACACATCCAATATCATTAATTGTCATTATATTATAATTATTGCTTGACCATATTCTCCATATGTTGCTTATCCCATCTCTACCTGTAAAGAATTGAACAGGATTTGGATTAGTAGAAGTTGGATAAGAAAGATAAAATATCCCTTCTCCTGAAGTTTTACCATATTCCTGACATAGAACCATTCGCCCATAATACTGAGACAAATCTCTATCAAAGTTTAAGAATATCCCTCCTTGTGTATTATCATTTACATCTTTTCTACCTATTATTTGACCTTGAACTGTTAATTTAGCAGATGGATTTGTAATTCCTATTCCAATATTGCCATTATCAAGAATATTAAGATATTCATTAGTTCCTTTTCTGAATGTAAATCTTCCAGTTCCACACCAAAGAATTTGTGGTTTATCTAAACCAAACCCTCTATCAATTTCAATCCCTGAAACATAATTTGTTCCTAATGAATTTTCATCATATCCTTGATTTAAAGTAATAATATTATCTTTTATATATAAATTATTTATATTTAAGCAAGTTATAGTTCCACAGACATATAAATTTCCTCCAATTGTAAAATCATTTTGAATATAACCACATCCAGAGAGATTATCAAACCAGATATTTCCTGTTACTGATTGAATTCTATTTCTAAAATATAATTCATCAACTATTAAATTACAATTCAAAGAAAGATTATTTACAGAAATGCAATCAGAACAAATAAATTGAGAGCAAATTGTATCAGAGCAGGTAAAGGGAGTTTTAATACAAGTTAAAACACATAGCCACGAATTAGGAATAAAATATGCTTGGTTCTGAATATTTTGAATATTACTTTGTTTATATCCTATTATAAAGCAATCATCTGGATTATCTCCCCAAATGAGATATAAATTTACATTATCATTTGAAACATATTGAGTTCCCAAGAATATAAAATCAGTAGATGTATTTGTTAAAAGACCTATAAAATTTTGTGATTGATGAAAGTTATAATTAGAAACAAATTGAATATTTATGTCTTCTGAAACTTTATTTTGAAAATCAAATGTAAATTTATTTGAAGATTTCAGATATAAATTTTGATTATTGAAAGTTTGTATATTATTTTGATATGAGATATTTCCCACTTGTAAGCAATTATTTATATAAGTATTATTATAAATAGTTGTATCATTACAAATATATAAATTGTTTCTGATTGTTGCATTTTGAGAATTTAAATCATTTTTCAAATATAAACCTTGATTATAATTTAAGTTTGCAATACATTCATATTGAAAGCCATTCCAATATTGGAAATTGAAACCAGTATCATTTATACATATTTTCATTTTTCTTGCTTCATTTGTAATTGCTCTATCAAAAGCAAATTGATGTTCCCCAATAGTAAGTTTAGGTTTTTTAGTCCAGAAATCAGTTTTATAAGCATTTTGAAAATTAGAATTTATACAATCTTGTTTTCCTTGCAATTGTAAGATAACTTCTCTTATTTCATTTATGACATCAATTAGTGATTTATTAGTTTCTTCTTGTTGTAATGAAGGCAGGTTATACCAAGTTTCTTTTGATTGATATAAAAAACTTTTATTTCTCAAATCTTGAATACTAATTATATTTCCCCCTGAAACTTGGATTTTATAAAGATAAAAAAGAGATGTATCAGAATTATCAATTAGAATTTGAAAATTATAATCATCAATTAAAAGTTCTGGTTGAGGTGAGCCACAAAAATCACTTGCAATTTGTTCTGATGTTATTTCAGCATTCCAGAAAATTTTTTCCTTAAAAGAAGTTTCAGTAAAAATATGAGAAACTGCTATATAATAAATTCCATCATTATTAAATATGAAATCTTTTGTATAAGTTTCCCAATCCCTTCTTCTTATAATTATATTGTTGAAAAAAATTATCCCACCTTTTATTCTTATAGAATTATTATTAAGTTGTTGAATGTCAAATCCCCTAATTACTCCTTGATTTTGTATTATTTTATAAATTTCTCTTTCTAAATTTTGAATATTATTTTGTAAGTTTTCAAAATCATCAATATCTACTCTTTGCCATTTATGTAATTTTATTCTATCCATTTTATATTATAAAAATATTTTTCAATAAAAATTAACCTTTTTCTTGTGGTTAAAATTTATATAATTAGGTTATATACTTAAAAAGAAAGAATTATAAAATAAAATTTTTTGAAAATAGATTTTTTTAAAAAAATTTTTAAAATAAAAATTATGAAAGAACTAGAATTTATCTTTGAGTTAAAAAGTGAAATTAAAAATCTTATAGAAAAAAAGAATAATTTGAAAATTAAGACAAAATATGATACTTATGTTATAAAAAAAAGATCAGGAGTTCTGAAATTCTATTATATTGATAGTTCCATTTCTTTTCTTAATTATATTTCTTTAAAATATTTTTTTGAGAAATCATCAATAGATGAATTAGCAGAAAAATTTTCAATAGATAAATCAAAGTTAGAAGAATTTTTCTCAAAAATTAAGAATTTTCCAAATTATACATTTTCAAAATCAAAATTATATAAATTGAAAAAAAATCGTGAAATTAAAAAATTTCCCGTTTCTTTTATGAAATTTTTACAAAAAACAGATTATTTTATTGCAGAAAATATATTTGTTCTTTGGGTTAAATATGGCTATAAAAAGTTTTTACCTCATTTCAAGTTAAGAAAATTAATAAGAGAACTTTTCAAAATAATAGAAAATGAAATTGAGCTTAATAAAATTGAATATAGAAGTGAAGAAGATGTTATTAAATATTTCTTTGAAAATTTCAAAGATGATAAAGATTTTATTTTCAATTTAGATATGAAGATTTTTGAAAATATGAAATATATTCCCTATTTACCGAAGAATAAATTTCAATTATATAAATTAATAAAAAGAATAAATTTATCAATTGCAAAAGAAAAGCAAAAAGAAAGATTTGAAATTGAAAACTTTTTGAATTCTGATATTGAAAGTTTAGAATTTGAAAAGAGAAAAAAAGATTTAAAGCAAAAAAGAAAAAGATAATTCAGAAAATTTCTTCATTATCATTAAAATCAATTTCTCCTGAAATAAAATCTTCTTTTGAATTTTCAATATTCAAAATGAATTCAATATTTTTTAATTTTAAAAATTCTTCATAATTAAAGAAGTTAAAAACCGTATCAAATATTAAAGATAAAAATCTTTTTGAAGGTGAAGCAGGTAAATTTAAATTAAGTTCTTTTTCATTAATATTTTTGATTTCAATAAGATGATAGCCCTTTTCTTCAAGTTCTATTTTTTTTCTCAAAATAAAGCTTATAAAAAATAAAGTTAAGATTTCAAGAAAATCAATTGATGTTGAAAAAATTCCTATTAAATAATTAATATTAAAAAGAATTTCTTGTTTTGTTGCACCCCCTTTTGTTATAAAACCTTTATATTTTAGTTTTTCATTTTTAGGTAAGTTTTCAATAAAAATTTTTCTTTGATTTCTGCAATCTAAAATTATTTCATTTTTTTCATTTAAAATAACAAAATCATAGAAAAAATCAAAATTCTCTGGAATTAAAAGACCATCTTTACTTATAAATTCTTTTTCAATATATTGAGTTTCTAATTTTTCTTCTCCCGCATAAACTCCAATAGGTTGTTCTTTTACTGAAAAGCTATTTAATATTACAATAATTTGATTTTTATCAGGTGTAAATTGAGCAGGAAAAACAGGTGAAATTATAATATCATTTTCAGATAAAAATTTTTTCAATAATATAAGTTCTTCAATTGTAAAAATTGATTTATAATTTAAAAGATATATATCATCATTTTTCAA
>JAUQPS010000021.1 GCA_030550205.1 bacterium | reverse complement strand
ATCAAGCAGATAAGTATAAAGTTCCAAGAATTGCATTTATAAATAAGCTTGATAGAATTGGTGCAAATCCAATAAGAGTTATAGAACAAATGAAAAAACGATTATCTATAAAACCATTACCAATACAGCACTTTATAGGTCTTGAAAATGACTTTAAAGGGGTTATTGATCTAATTGAGAAAAAGGCTTATATTTGGGATATTGATGAAATTGGAATAAATTACAGAATTGAAGATATTGAATTTGATGATGAGCTTTTAAAACTTTATGAAGATATTATTTTTAATTTAGCAGAATTTGATGAAAGAATAATTCAAGAATATGAAGAAAAATTATTTGTAGAACCAAGCTTAATAAAAAGCGCATTAAGAAAAGCGGTATTAGAATTAAAAATTGTTCCTGTATTAATGGGTTCAGCTTTAAAAAATAAAGGTATTCAACCACTATTAGATGCTATTATTGATTATTTACCATCACCAATTGATATTCCACCAGTAAAAGGAATAGATCCTATTAGTAATGAGGAAATTTTTAGAAAGGCAGATGAAAATGAGCCATTTTGTGGTCTTGTATTTAAAGTTCAAGTAGATCCTGAAAGCTTACAAGAATTATTTTATACTAGAATTTATTCAGGAACAATTAAAGTAAATCAAAAAATTTTAAATGTAAATACAAATCAAGAGCAAAGAGCTACAAGAATTTATTTAATGCATTCAAATAAGAAAAATGCAATAAATATAGCAAGAGCAGGAGAAATTATCGCAATTGTAGGATTAAAAAACACATTAACAGGTCATACATTATCTGATATTCAAAAACCCATAAAACTTGAAGGACTTGAATATCCAGAACCTGTTGTATCTATTGCAATTGAACCAAAGGCAAGCAAAGATTTAGAAAAACTTGAAGAAGTTCTAAAATTCTTACTTGATGAAGACCCTAGTTTAAGACTAAAAAAAGACCCTGAAACAGGGCAAATGATATTATCTGGAATGGGTGAATTACATCTTGAAATTGTAATAGATAGAATAAATAGAGATTTTCATATACCAATTAGAGCAGGAAAACCACAAGTTACATTTAGAGAAACAATTTTAAATGAAGTTGAAATAATATCAGAGGAAGAGAGAGAAATTGGAGGAAATAAACATTATGGAAAAGTAAAAATTAAAATAATTCCAAGAGAAAGAGGAAGTGGCAATAGCTATAAGATAAATGTTAATTTAAGTGAAGAATTTATAAAAGCTATTGAGAATGGGATATTAGAAGCTTTTGGATATGGACCAATTGCAGGCTATCCTGTTGTTGATGTTGAAGTTATAATAGAAGAAGTATTTTTAAATCAATTTACAACCCCACTTGGAATAAGACTTGCAGTTTTAAAGGGCATAAAGGAAGCATTTAAGAAAGCAAATAGTGTTTTACTTGAACCTGTGGTAGAAGTTGAAATTATCACTCCTATGGAATTTGTAGGGAATATAACATCAGATTTATCAAGTAGAAATGCACATGTAGAAAACATTGAACAATATACGGAATACTTACAAAAAATAACCGCAATTATACCCCTTAGAAAAATTTTTGGATATGCTACTCAATTGAGGTCTATAAGTCAAGGAAGAGCAAGCTTTTGGATGAGATTATCTCACTTTGAACCTGTTGAAGAAGGAGTTATTATAACATGAAACTTGACCATATTGCTATTGCGGTTAGTGATTTTGAAAAAGCAATTGAATTTTATAAAAGCTTATTAAATATAGAGCCAGAAATAAAAAAGGATGAAAAAAGAGGAATTATTGTAGGGATATTTAAATTGGAAAATGTAAAAATAGAAATAATGTCACCAATTTCTGAAAATTCTGAAATCAAGAATTTTGTTGAAAAGAGAGGGGGAGGTATTCATCATTTTGCATTAAGAGTAAAAAATATAGAGCAATATAAAGAAAAATTTAAATGTATTGGGGATATTCAAGAAGGTATTACTGCAAAGAAAGTTCTATTTTTAGACCCAAGGGAGTATTTTAAAACATTAATTGAACTTACAGAGGATTAATGAACTTTTCTTATCCTTTCTTTTTATATCTTTTGCCATTAGCCTTAATTCCACTTATAATTCATCTTATTTCAAATATCATAATAAGAACAAAACCCTTTCCAAATATATTTATTTTAAAAGCATTAAAACAAGAGGCAAGAGGAGTTAAAAAAATTTCTGATTTAATTTTAATTTTAATAAGAACAATTATTATTATTCTCATTGTCTTATCACTTTCAAAACCTTACATAAGCTTTGGAAATATGCCTTCTATAATAATTTTTGATGTTTCTGCAAGTATAAGTCCATTTAAGGAAAAAATTGAAGAAATTTCAAATAAATATCCAAATGTTAAAAAAGTTTATATTTCAGATAAAATTTATGAAAATATACCAAAGGAAATGCTTTCAACATTCAATTATGAGCTTTTAAATAAGTTTAATTTAAAAGATGCATTAGTAATAAGCGATTTTCAAAGAACAAGTTTTTCAAGTATCGGAAATTATAAAAAATATAAAATTGGTGAAATTTCACAAAATAGAGCAATTTTATATGCTAAACAAAAATCAGAAACATTAATTGTTAAAATAAAAGGAAAAGGAACACTTGAAATATATGAAGATAAAAAACTTGTATATTTAACTTATGCAAATGATAGCATTATAAAAATTCCAAAACTAAATGTAAAAGAAGGATTTTTAAAATTAACATTACTACCCTTAGATAGCTTAGAATTTGATAATTATTATTATGCATTTTATGAGCCTTCAAAAGTCCTAAAAGCAAGTATTTTCGCTAATAATATTGAGTATAAAATTATATCTTCATTTTTAAATACAATGTTTAATGTTATTGAGGGGGATGAAATAATTTTTATTAGTCAAAAAAACTTTCCTATTAGAAGCATATTGAATGACAAATCGCATATTATTGTTTTTTTTGATAACTTTAATGTTCCTTATGAAATTAAAACCAATTATATTTTTAATGGTGTTGTAATTGATAGTGTAATGTTATTTTCGGGAAATGTTTTTTATAAAATTAATAATATCACTTTGATTGGCATAAAAGTTAGTGATTTATTATTAAATCCAAAGTTAGCTTTGTGGTTTGAAAACTTTTTAAATCAAATTGTTGGAAATTACAAAGTTTATTATTCAAGCATAGGAGATAGAATAAACTTTCAAAATCCCATTACTATAAAAACGCCTACTGGAACTAAAATTAAAACAAATAGTATTTTATTAAATGAAGTTGGTTTTTATGTATCAGAAGATGAAAAAATTATAATTTGTTCAAATGTAAATAGAAATGAGAGTATTAATGAGTATTTAGATATAGAAAGCGAAAGCTTACCAAGAATAAGAGATATTTCAGACATTTTATTATTTTTATTGTTAATTTTCATTGTAATTGAGCTATTTTATATTAATCTTTTTGGAAAAAAATTCTAACTTTAAAATTTTGTTCTTCGTGAAAAACACTTTTTTGGGAATTGAAATAAATTATAAAAATTGTCCCATTGATATTAGAGAAAAGTTTGCAAAAATTAATATAGAGGAATTTATAGAAAAATTAAAAGATGAAAATTTAGATGAATTTTTTGTGCTTTCAACTTGCAATAGATTTGGAATATATGGAATTTTTGAAAATAATAAAAAATTAATAAATAGTGAATATTCAAGAGTTATAGAAGGTGTTGAATTAATTAAACATGTATTTAAAATAGCAAGTGGGCTTGATTCCCAGATATTGGGAGAGCATCAAATTCTTGGACAATTAAGAGAAAGCTATAATTTAGCAATAAAACATAAAACTATAAAGCACTTAACAAATCAACTTATTATAAGAGCAATTAGAACTTCAAAGAGAATAAGAAATGAAACAAATATAAGAGCAATTTCATTAAATTATTACATAAAGCAAATTCTAAAAAATAAAAATGTTAAAAATATACTTGTGCTTGGAACAGGTGAAATAGGAAATATGATAATTAGGAATTTTAGAAGTTTTTATAATGTTTTTGTAGTAAGTAGAATATCAAAGAGAGCACAAGAGCTATCAAAACTATATGATATTAAATTTATTGAATTTGAAAAATTTAAGAATTTTCTCAATAATTTTGATGTAATAATTAGTGCTACAAATAATGAGGAATTTTTAATAGAAAAGAGTGATATTTCAAAATTAAAAAGTGATGTTATCATAATTGACCTTTCAGTTCCAAGAAGTATTGACCCAGATTTAAAAGAATTTGTAAGTTTATATAACATAGATACATTAAAGGAAGTGGAATATAAGGTAGATGAAATGGAAATTGAAAAAGCAAATTTAATAGTTGAAGAAGAAGTGAAAAAATTTTTAGATTATTTAAAAGAGATGAAAATTTATAGTTTTATAAAGTCATTTAGAGATGAGAATTATTCAAAAGTTTTACACATTCCAACAATATATCTAAAGAAAATTGAAAGAAATAGGGAAATTATTATTGGAAGTAGGGGAAGTTTATTAGCATTAGCTCAAACAAGAAGGGTTATAAATGAGTTAGAAAAATTATTTCCTTATTATAGTTATACAATAAAAATTATAAAGACAAGAGGAGATAAAGGAGAAATTGAAGGAATTGGAGCTTTTGTAAAAGAGATTGAAGAGAAATTATTAAATAATGAGATTGATATTGCAGTTCATAGCTTAAAAGATATACCATTAAATTTACCTGATGGACTTAAAATTAGTGCAATTTTAAAAAGGGATGACCCAAGGGATGTTTTAATTTCAAGAGAAAATAAAAAATTATTTGAATTAAAAGAAGGTTCTATAATTGGAACAAGTAGTTATAGAAGAATGAGCCAAATTTTAAATTTAAGAAATGATTTAATAATAAAAGAATTAAAAGGAAACGTAGATACAAGATTAAGAAAATTAAATAGTGGAGAATATGATGCAATTGTAATTTCAAAGGCGGGATTAGATAGATTGGGATTAAGTTATTATATAACTGAAATTTTTGATGTTGAAGAGATAGTGCCATCAGCAGGACAGGGGGCAATTGCTATTGAAACGAGGATTGATGATTTCTTTATAAATAATCTTGTAATTCACTTAAATGATTATCAAAGTTATATTACAACGAAATTAGAAAGAGAATTTTTAAAACTTATTTCAGGAGGATGTAAAATGCCCCATGGAGTATATTGTTATATAAAAGAAAATAAAGCAATTATGATTGCTTATATAAATTCAAAGAAATATAAAGTTGAGACAACATTAAATGATATTGAGAATTTACCATATAAGCTTTTTGAGGAGGTAAAATATGAAATTTAAAAATGTTTTAATTTTAAGACCAAAAGAACAAATAGATGAGCTTAAAAATGAGCTTTTAAAAATAGGTTTAAATCCAATAGCAATTCCATCAATTGAATTAATTCCAAATTTTGAAGAAATTGATAACGCAATAAATGAAATTGAAAATTATGATATTTTAATTTTTACAAGTGCAAATGCTGTTAAATTCACATTAAGTAGAGTTAATAATTTTGATATATTTAAAAATATAAAAATTGCAGTAATTGGTCCAAAAACAGAAAAAGCTTTAAAATCATTTCATTTAAATGCCCACTTTATGCCAGATAAATTTATATCAGATGAAATTGTAAATGTATTAAATGAGCTTAAAAATAAAAAAATTATTTTATTTAGGTCAGATTTAGCAAGGAAAGATTTAGTAATTTCTTTAAAAAATAAGGGAGCAATTGTAAAGGAGATAGTTGCTTATAAAACAATTATTTTGAATATAAAAGATAAGCTAAAAGAAGCATTTGAAAATGGTATTGATTTAGTAATTTTTACAAGTTCTTCAACTGTAATTTCATTTTTAAATTCAATTGAAAATAAAGAAGTTTTAAAAAATTTAAAATTTATTTGTATTGGACCTATTACAAGAAAAACCGCTATGGAAAATGGGTTAAATGTGGATTATATGGCAGATGAATATAATATAGAAGGGATAATTAAAAAAATAAAGGAGGTGATGATATGAGGCCAAGAAGATTAAGAAAAAATGATGTGATAAGAGCGCTTGTAAGAGAAAACTATATAAATGTTGAAAATTTGATATACCCTATATTTGTTGTAGAGGGAAATAAAATAAAGGAAGAAATTCCTTCTATGCCTGATGTTTATAGATTTTCCATAGATATGTTAAGTGAAGAATTAGAAGAGCTTATTAAACTTAACATCAAGACGATACTTCTATTTGGTGTTCCATCAGTTAAAGATGAATATGGAACACAAGCTTATAATGAAAATGGTATTGTTCAAAAAGCAATAAAGTATATTAAAAGGAATTATCCTGAAATTTATGTAATAACAGATGTTTGCCTTTGTGGTTATACTACACATGGACATTGTGGAATTGTAAAAGATGGAGAAATTTTAAATGATGAAACATTAAAAATTTTATCAAAAATAGCTCTTTCACATGCTTATAGTGGAGCAGATATGGTAGCACCAAGTGCAATGATGGATTTTCAAGTAAAAGCGATTAGAGAAGAACTTGACCATAATGGATTTTATGATGTAGCAATTATGAGTTATAGTGCAAAATTTAATTCTAGTTTTTATGGACCATTTAGAGATGCTGCTCAATCTGCACCAAAATTTTCAGATAGAAGAACTTATCAAATGGATACTTCAAATTTTAAGGAAGCTTTAAAAGAAATTGAGTTAGATATTAAGGAAGGAGCAGATATTGTAATGATAAAACCTGCTTTATGCTATTTGGATATAATAAAAAAAGCAAGTGAAATTTTTAATGTTCCAATTAGTGCTTATAATGTAAGTGGAGAATATACGATGATTAAACTTATGGCAAAATATGGATATATTGATTATAAAAAAGCGGTTATGGAAGTCTTAACTTCTATTAAAAGAGCAGGTGCCGATATTATAATTACATATTTTGCAAAGGAGGTTGCAAGATGGAAAGAAAACTTTTAATCCATTATTCACTCTATAAACTAAAAACAAAAGAAAATATAAAGCCTTTTTTTGAAGAATTCTCAAAATTTTCCCAAAGAACATATTTTTATATTACAACACCATTTAGAACAGAATACGATATTTTAGTATGGAATATTACAAGTCTTGAAAATATGGAAAATTTTATAAATTACTTTACAAAACATATTTTTAAGTTTAGAGATTTAGTTGAATTTAAAGAAGTATTTTGGGGATTTACAAAACCTTCCATTTATACAAGAGGACAAAAATCACCCCAAGAAATAGACCCATTTGATGAAAATAGGAAAAAATTCTTTATTGTATATCCATTCGTAAAAACAGCAGATTGGTATATATTGAGCTTTGAAGAAAGGAAAGAAATGATGTATGAGCATATTAGAATTGGTAAAAAATATCCTGAAATTTTACAATTATTAACATATTGTTTTGGTTTAAATGATAATGAATTTATAGTAGCATATGAAACGGACAATTTATTGTTATTTGAAGAGCTTGTTGAAGAGTTAAGAGGTTCAAAAGCAAGAATTTATACCAAAAAGGATACCCCTATTATTACTGGAATTTATATAAAAAGGGAGGATTTAATTGACGCTTTTTGAAATTACAAAATTTATACATATATTATCAGTTTTTATTTGGACAGGAGGCATTATTTTTACAATTATTGTAAATAGAGAACTAAAAAAATATATGGATATGATGAATGCTACAAAAACATTATCTATTATTGGAAAATCCATACAATTACCAATGCGCATAAGTTTAATTTTAGCAATTATTTCTGGAATTATATTACTTATTTTAAGGAAACTTCCTATTTTAGAAATTGAATTTTATAAAACAAGTATTGGAAAGCTCATTCTTATTAAATATATTGTAGTTTTGATGTTTGTTTTAATTTTGCCATATCATTCAAAAATTGGAAAAAGCTTAATAAAAGAAAATGATAAGGAAAAATTTAAAAAATTAAGGAATTTGTTAATTTTTATAGGTTGGATAATTCTTATACTTTCAATTTTGGCAATGTATCTTGGAACGAAAATAAGATATGGATTTTGAAATTGCTAAAAACTTTTTAATTGGGGGAGTAAATAGCCCTATAAGGGCTTTTAAGGCAGTTGGTGGAAATCCTATATTTATAAAAAGAGCAAAAGGTTCAAAAATTTATAGTTATGATAATAAAGAGTTTATTGATTATGTATGTGGATATGGAACTTTAATTCTTGGACATAGTCATGATGAAGTAATAAATGCTATTAAAGAAATTTTAAATTATGGAATGCACTTTTATGCTATTAGTGAATATGAAATTGAACTTGCAAGAATTATTAAAAGTGCTATACCCCAAATGGAACTAATGAGATTTACAAATTCTGGAACAGAAGCGGTTATGAGTGCAATTAGAATAGCAAGAGGTTATACAAAAAGAGATAAAATTATTAAATTTAGTGGAAATTACCATGGACATTCTGATAGTTTAATTGTTGATATAAGTGAAGGAATACCAAAAAGTTTAAAAAATGATACAATTATTTTAGAATATAATGATGTTGATACTTTAAAAGAAGTATTTGAAAAATATGGAGAGGAAATAGCTTGTGTAATTGTTGAACCAATTGCTGGAAATATGGGACTTGTATTACCAACGATAGAATTTTTAAAAGCTTTAAGAGAATTAACATTAAAGTATAATAGTCTTTTAATTTTTGATGAAGTAATAACAGGTTTTCGCTTAACATTTGGAAGTATTTCTAAAATTTATAATATATATCCAGACATTATAACTCTTGGGAAGATCATAGGAGGAGGAATGCCTATTGGAGCATATGGAGGTAAAAGGGAAATTATGGAAATTGTTGCTCCACTTGGAAATGTATATCAAGCGGGGACATTTTCAGGAAACTTAATCTCAATGATAAGTGGTATCACTACATTAAACATATTAAAACAATTAAATCCATATGAAAAACTTGAAAAATTAACTAAAAATTTAGTAAATTCTATAAAAGAGATATTTGAAAGAAAAGGAATTGAAGCAAAAATTAATCATATTGGTTCTATGTTTTCTATATTCTTTACAAATGAGGATGTTTATAATTATAAAACCGCCAAAAAATCAAATACAGAATTATATAAAAAGCTATTTTGGAAACTTATTGATAAAGGAATATATCCACCACCTTCTAATTTTGAAGTATGGTTTTTATCAACAGCACATAGCATAGATGATATTGAGAAGACAAAGGAGGCAATAAATGAATTTTAATGATAATTTATTAAGAGCAATAAGGGGAGAACCTATAAGGGCAATCTGGTTTATGAGACAAGCAGGAAGATATTTAAGTGAATATAAAAAGTTAAGAGAAAAATATAATATCTTTGAAATGATTAAAAATCCAGAAATATCTGCTTATATTACAAAACTACCTGTTGATAAATTAAATGTAGATGGAGCAATTTTATTTTCAGATATTACAATTATATTTGAGCCTATGGGAATTGATTTTGAAATTGTTGAAAATAAAGGACCTGTTATAAGAAAGGTTTTAAATGAGGATGATATTAGAAATTTAATAATAATTGAACCATTTGAAAGTCTTGATTTTGTTTATAAAACTATTAAAATTTTAAAAAGTGAATTAAATGTTCCATTAATTGGATTTTCTGCTGGACCCTTTACACTTGCAGTATATTTAATTGAAGGAACAAGAAGCAAAGATTTTTTAAAAATTAAAGAATTCATGCTTAAAAATTCAACATTATTTGATTTGCTAATGGAAAAATTAACGATAAATATATATAAGTTTTTGGAATTTCAAATAAAGGCGGGGGTTGATATTATTCAGATATTTGATAGTTGGGTTGGTTGTTTAAGTCCAAATATATTTAAACTATTTATATTAAAGCACATTAAAAATTTAGTCTCAAAACTAAAACAATATAACATCCCCATAATTTATTTTAGCTTAAATACTTATTCAATTTTACACATATTAAATGAATTAGATGTAGATGTAATTAGTATTGATTGGAGAATTGATATAGGAAAGGCAAGGGAAATTTTAAAAGATAAAGCAATTCAAGGAAATTTAGACCCTGCTATTTTGCTTGCAGATTTTGAAATAATAAAGAAAGAAACAATGGAAATTTTAAAAAGTATAAATTATAAACATATTTTTAATCTTGGACATGGAATACTACCAAATACACCTTTTATAAATGTTAAAAAACTTGTTGATTTTGTAAAGGAGGTTAAAATATGAAAGGGATTTTATTATTAGCTTATGGAACACCAAGAAGCTTAGATGAAGTAGAAGAATACTTTACACATATAAGAAGAGGTAGAAGACCAAGTGATGAAGAAATAGAAGAATTAAGAGAAAAATATATAAGAATTGGGGGCACTTCTCCATTATACGAAATTACATATAATCAAGCAAAAGCGCTTGAAAAGCTAATAAATCAAAAAGTATATGTAGGATTTAAGCATTCAAGACCATTTATAAGAGAAACTATTGAAAAAATGAAAGAAGATGGATATAAAGAAATTACTGCTATTGTATTAGCACCCCATTATTCTAAAATGAGTGTTGAGGAGTATATTAAATATGCAGATGTTGATGGTATTGATATTAAATTTATAAAGAGTTGGCATCTTGAAGAAATGTTTATTGAAACGTGGATAGATTTAATTAATGAAGCTTTAAATAAGTTTAATAAGGATGAAATTGAAAATTTATTTTATATATTTTCTGCACATAGCTTACCCAAAAGAATTTTAGAATGGAATGACCCCTATCCACATCAACTTCTTGAAACGACATTAGAAATAGTTAAAAAATTAAATATAAGAAATTGGACACTTTGTTATCAAAGCCAAAGCAAAACAGGAGAAGAATGGCTTGGACCTGATATATTGGATGTAATTGAAAAATTATCAAAAGATGGATATAAAAGCATTTTAGTTTGTCCTATTGGTTTTGTTTGTGATCATTTAGAAGTATTATATGATATTGATATTGAATGCAAAGAGAAAGCAAAAGAATTAAACATCCATCTTGAAAGAACAAATATGCCAAATACCCATCCAAAATTTATAAAAGCCTTGGTAAATTTAGTAAATAAAACACTTTAGAATTTTAAATATGAGTGAGAGAGAAAAAAGATTAAACAAGTTACAAAGGAAAAATATAAATTAAAAATAATTTTAAAATTATTCTAAATCAAATAATTGGGTTCCACCTCCGGGTAGGGGCCTTGTGCCCCTCCTTAAATTTAAAATAATACTACTTATTGCAACAATACTTGCAGTCTCGCTTCTTAATATAAAGTTTCCAAGTGAAAAATCTAAAAATTCATGCTCTTTTAAAAGTAATTCTTCATCTTCTGATAGGCCTCCTTCTGGTCCAATAACAATAAGAACTTTATCAGATTTTTCAAATTCAAGTATATTTTTCTTTGAATGAACACTTCCAAATATCCTAAGATCATAATCCTTAGAAATTTCAATAATTTCAGTTAAACTCTTAATGTTATGTAATTTTGGAACAATTTGCCTATGGCTTTGCTTACATGCATTTATTATAATTTTCTCCCATCTTTCTTTCTTCTCTTCTAACTTAACTACACTATATTTTGTAATTATTGGATAAATTTCCTTTACACCAAGCTCAACCGATTTTTCAAGGAATATCTCAAATCTTTCCTTTTTAATTAAAGCTTGGGCAATAGCTATATGAAAATGATATTCTCTACTTTCTAATTTCTCAATTGGTTTAATTTTTGCTTTATCTTTTAAAATTTCTAAAATCTCACAAATATATTCATTTCCTTTACCATCAAATACCAAAATTTTATCACCTTTCTTATGCCTTAAAACTCTATATAAATGATGAAATTCCTCATTTTCAATAAATTCAAAATTATCTGAATAAAATCTATCTAAACGCATTAAGCTAACATATAATATAAAATTGACATTCTAATTGCTAATCCATTCTCAACTTGCTCTAAAATTAGTGAATATTCACTATCTGCAACATCTGAATCTATTTCAACACCTCTATTCATAGGTCCAGGATGCATTATAATAACATCCTTTTTAGCATATTTTAAAATTTCTTTTTTTATTCCAAATAGTTCATTATATTCTCTAATTGAAGGAAAGAAATTAGAAGTTTGTCTTTCAAGTTGAAGTCTTAAAACATATATTACATCCGCATCCTTAACTGCTTTCTTTAAATCATATTCAATTTCAACACATAAATTTTTAAATTCTTCTGGTAATAAAGTAGGAGGCCCACATAAAGTAATGTTTGCATTTAACTTTTTTAATAATTTTATATTACTTCTTGCAACCCTACTATGTAAAATATCTCCTACAATTACAATTTTTAAATTTTCAATTTTCTTTTTGTTTTCAAGGATTGTAAACGCATCTAATAATGCTTGGGTTGGATGCTCATTTGTTCCATCACCACCATTTATAATTTTAGCATTTATAAAATTTTTCAAAAAATGCAAAACTCCACTTGATGAATGTCTAATTACAAAAAGGTCAACACCCATTTTCTCAATGTTTAATAATGTATCTAAAAATGTTTCACCCTTTTTAAGACTTGAACTTTCTCTTGAAAAGCTAATTGTATCAACACTTAAAATTTTGCAAGCATTTTCAAAAGACATTCTTGTTCTTGTTGAAGGCTCATAAAATAATAAGCATACATTTTTTCCTCTAAGTGTAGGAACTTTCTTAATAGGTCTTTTTAGAATTTCTTTCATACTTTTAGCGGTTTCAAATATCTCATGAATATCTTCTATGCTTAAATCATCTATGCTTAAAAGATATTTTCTATTCCATTTCATAGCTTTATTCCAAATTGAAATGTCATTAGTGGTAAAATTTTCCTTGTTGAAAATATAAAATAGCTTTCTGTCTTAAAAGCAAGTTTAGAGCCCAATTTTAGAGAAATACCCATAGCAGGATTAAAGCCATACTCATAAAATTCTTCATATTTTCTAAAAATTAAAAACTCATAAATAGAAAAATTAAAAATTGAAAACTTTTTTCCAATTCCCAATCCTAATAAATTTAAACTATAATTATTTGAACCTCTACTTTGAAGTGAAATTAAACTTGCTTTTAAATCAACCTTTTTATAATAATATGCTCCATCAACGATATATCCAATTTTATAATACATTAAATCATAAAGTGGAAAAATTATTCCAATAAAGCCCTCCATAAACTCCTCCATATTCTTCCTCTATAATTAAAAGCCTATTATATTTTGATGTTCTATCACTTCTTGAAAGAGAACCTGTTTTAATTTGTCCTGTATTTAAACCAACTGCCAAATCTGAAATAAAATTATCTTCTGTTTCACCAGAACGATGTGAAATTATTGTTTTATAATTATTTCTTATAGCTAATTCTACTGCAAAAATAGTTTCTGTTAATGTTCCAATTTGATTCAACTTTATTAAAACTGCATTAGCTATGTTTTCCTTAATACCCATTTCAATTCTCTTTACATTTGTTGTAAATAAATCATCACCAACAATTTGAATTTTACTTGAAAGCTCTTTTGTTATAAGCTTCCACCCTTCTATATCATCTTCACTAAATGGGTCTTCAATTGAAATAATAGGATAATTCTCAATTAAATTTTCATAAAATTTCAATAATTCATCAATTCCTAAGTTTTTACCATCCATTCTATATTTTCCATTCTCATATAATTCATTTGCTGCAACATCCAAGGCAAGTTTTATTTTATTTACATAACCTGCCCTATTTATTGCTTCCATTAAAATATCAAGAGCTTCCTTTGTATTGCTTAAATTAGGTGCAAATCCTCCTTCATCTCCAACATTCACTGAATATCCTTTCTCTTTTAATATACTTTTTAAACTATAAAATGTTTCGGCAGATATTTCAATTGCTTCCCTAAATGTTTTAGCACCAATGGGAACAATCATAAATTCTTGAATATCAAGCTTATTATCCGCATGAACTCCACCATTTATAACATTCATTAAAGGAACAGGCAAAATATAACTTCTAATCCCACCAATATATTTAAATAGTGGAATTTTATAATAATTTGAGATTGCTCTCGCAAACGATAAAGAAACACTTAATATAGCATTTGCTCCAATTTTTGATTTATTCTCTGTTCCATCAATCTCAATTAATTTCATATCAATTTCTCTTTGACTTTCAATATTTAATCCAACTAATGCCTTAGCTATTATATTATTAACATTTTCAACTGCTTTTCTAACCCCCTTTCCAAAATACCTTTTATCATTATCCCTTAATTCTAATGCCTCATATTTTCCCTTTGATGCACCAGAAGGAACAAATGCACTTCCAATTGTCCCATCTTCAAGCTCTAACATTGTATAAATTGTAGGATTTCCTCTTGAATCCAAAACCTCATATGCTTTAATATTTTTTATCTTCGGCATATTGAAAGTTTAAAGCTTTAAAATTTCAAAAATGGTTTTAATTATAGTATTAGATTTTCCTTTTGAAATTGAAAAATCCATAGTAGATTGGTATGTTCCATCCTGTTATTTAAATCAAGAAGCAACTATGAGTAAAGAAGGCGATACAATCATAATTGCTTTTATAAGTGAAGACCAAACAACTTATAATTATAAAAATGTCATTAAAATTTCTTATGATAATGGAAATACATTTATAGGGGATTTTAGTTTTAACTTTTCTACAAATATATGCTATCCAGGAGACCCGGTAGTTGCTATAAAAAATGGCAAAATGTTTCATGCAGGTGTAGTATATTGCTCTATAAATAATCAAATAAAAGGAGAAATATATTTTTGTTCTTGTTCTTCTAATTGTCATAATAATAATACTTGGTCATGTAAATTTTTAGAAATGGATAATTGGCAGTATTTTAAGGACAAACCTTGGATGTTGGTAAATAAAAATAACATCTTAATTGTATATACAAGTGATAAATTAAGTGGATATCCAAGGATTGTTGGTTATTTAAGTAGTGATACAGGAAGAACATTTAATAATGTTTTTAGCTTAAATATCCCTTCAACATATTCATATATATCACAAGATGAAGAAAACAGGATATTTGTCTCATATAATGATTTCTCACAAGTTAATAAAATAGGTTTTGGGATATTAAGGTCAATTGATGGTATAAATTTTGAAGATAAAGGAGCAGTATATTTTAATTACACTTCCACAACATGTCCAAACTTTAATAGACCTGCTAAAATAACTAATAATATAACTTCGCACTATAATAAATGCGCTATTGCTTACTTGGATGATAATTGTTTTTTAAAAGTTCTATTATGGGATTCAATTAATGGTTTTAGTAGTGTTAGTGTTTATAATAATCAAAGCGTTAATCCAATGATTGGAAATTATAATAACAAACTATATATATTATTTCAAAGTATTACAAATGGAACAATTAGAAGTTGCCCTATAATAGAGCGAATTAATGAATGGGCTACATTTTGGGTTTATTCAAATGATTGGGGCCAAACATGGTCAAATGTATCAAGAGTTAGCTCAATTAACTATGGATTTTCAAAAAGTCCATCTGGACATGATTATAATGGATGGATAGTTGATAAGGATGTTTTATATGCCCTATGGGGAAATGATTTTAGAGATGAACAAGGAGCAAAAGTTTATTTTACAAAAGCTAATATAAGCTTGCTAAATGAAAATAAAAAAATTTATAATATAAAAATATCCAAAAATTTGTTGTTTATAGAATCAAAAGAAAACTTTGAAATTTATAAAATTGATGGTTCCTTGGTTAAAAACCTTAAAAAGGGAAGTTATAAAATTAGACTAAAAGCGGGAGTTTATATTATAAAGTTTAGGGAAAAATATGTTAAATTGGTCATATCTTAACTATGCCACGCTTATATAAACATAAGAAAAATATAGTTTGCTTAGAAGGGAATTGGAATAAACCTATTCTAAAAGTAATTTCAGAATTGAATAATGTAAAATTTATACATCGTAAGTGTAGTAAAATTTCAAGTTTAAAAAAACATTTAAATGAAATAAAGAGTTTAAAAAGTTATGACATTTTATACTTAAACTTTCATGGAAAAAAATTTGATTTGGAAGAATTAGCGGAATATATGAAAAGTGGATTTAAAAATAAAATCGTTCATTTTGGAAGTTGTTCAACTCTTAATGTGGAAAAAAATATAATAAATAACTTTATGGAAATCACAGGAGTTTCAATGGTTTTAGGTTATAGAGAAGATGTTATGTGGACAGAAGCAACAGCCTTATTCAAGATTATAAAAATATGGGTTCATTTTTTATTAGAAAAACTGGTTTAAAGGTCTTTTTAAGATGAAAGTAGGGGTAATAGATATAGGAAATAGTCTTATAAAATGTGCAATAATAGAAAATGAAAACGTTATTTCTTATAAGTCATTTGAATTTGATGAGATTGAAAAATTGAAAAATTTTTTTAAAGAAATAGATGAAATTTGTTATTGCAATGTTGTAAAGAATATAAATTTAAATAACATTTTGACTAAAAAGAAACTTTATGAGCTTAATTATGAAACAAGTTTAATAAAACTTAATTATTCAAAAACACTTGGTTCTGACAGAATAGCAAAAGCGCACTACATAGCATTTAAAATTAAAGAAACATCAATTATCTTAGACCTTGGAACCGCAACAGTTATTGATATTGTAAATAATGAATTTATTGGGGGTTTGATATTACTTGGATATAAATCATATTTAAAGTGCTTATATCAAAGTGCTTCAAAATTACCAGATTTATCAAATCAAGATATAGAATTTGAAGAAAAACTAATAGGAAATACAACAGAAGAAGCAATTATTTTAGCTCTTATAAATGCTTATAAATTTTTAGCTTTGAAAATTGAAGAAAATTTTAATATAAAGCATAAATTCATAACGGGTGGAAATGCTAAGATATTTTTAAAATATTTTAAGGATTATAAATATGAGCCCTATTTATCTTTATTAGGCTTATATTTCTGGTTCATAAATTTCAAAGCCCAACGATAAAGCCCAAGCTTTTGCTTTCTTTATAGCATAATCTGAGTAAAATTTTTTCCATATTTCATAAAATCCTTCATAGTTTTGAATTAAATAATTTATCTTTTTTTTAATATTTTCAGAAAGTGCAATTTTAGATAAAATTTCCCTTAATTCATCTTCTTCATCAAGGCTTTCTATAATTTCTTGAATAACATTTATCAAATCACCTTCTGTTAATTTTGGAATTTGAACATATCTATCTGAACCATTATAAATCTCTTCTAAAACTTTTAAAGTTTCCTTTTCAGAAGAGCTTAAATGCTCATAATAATCATCCTCAAAAGCATCAATAATTTTTGTTGTTATTTCAACAAATCTACCTGTCTCTTTATCAAGATAATATTGAGATGGACTTTTATCTTTCATTATCTCAGCCAGTATAGATACATCTACTATTTTCGTCATATTAAAATTTTAAAGCTTAAATGCAACACTTAAACAAATTATATCATTATAACCAAGTTCTTGTAAAACTTTTATGGCATTAATCATCGTTGAGCCAGATGTTATTACATCATCAAGTAATATAATTTGTCTATTTTTATAATTTGGTATATTTAAAGCAATAAATATGTTATTTACATTTTCCCATCTATCTTTTGATTTTGTTTGACTTTTTGAATATCTTGCGCGAAAAAGTAATTTTTTATATTCAATACCTGTTATCTTTGAAAGTTCCTTTGCCAAAAATTCAGTATGGTCAAATCCCCTTTCCCTAATTCTTGCATTATGCGTAGGAATTGGCACAATTATAGCATCATCTTTAAATAAATCCTTTCTTTTTTCAATTTTAAATGCCAAAAGCTCTACAAAAAATTTACCTATTCTCAAAAATCCATCATATTTAAAAACTTCTATTAATTTTTTAACCCTATCAGAATAAACAAAAACTGCCAAAGCTTTTGCAACACCAAGACTTTTTATCCTATCAAAATCATTAAAATCTTTATTTAACTCAATAAAGCATTTTTCACAACATATTCCATTTGAAGTTTCTCTTTCACAAATTGGACACATAGAAGGTACCAAAAGCTCAAAAATTGATTTTATAAGGTTCATATTTAAATTATCTGGTAATAGTTTAACAAATTCTAAACAATATCAAATCATTAAAAAATCCTCTGGAATGACATTTCTAACAACATTCAAAAGCAGTTTTGAATATCTTTTAAAGCTATTTGATAAAGCATAACCTCTTATAATGGTAAGATAATAATTATAAAACCACTTATCCTTAAATTTTTCAATAATTTTTCTTAAAGTTTTTATATCACTATATAAAATTTCTGGTGTTGCTTTTAATATCGCAAACTCCATAAATTGTGGAAATTTTGGAAGAATAAAGGGTCTTGAATATCCTAAAAGTTTATAAAATTCATGATAATTTCCAAAATGCTCATCTTTATAAGCCATTATTATAATAGAGCAATTTTCAGGATTATCTACAATTTCATAATTTTCTTTTAAAAAGTTTATAACTTCAAAATCATTAGCATTATGTGGAAGGTAAATTTTTATACCTTTTGGTGGATTTTTAAATCTCTTATATTCAATAGGATAATCTAAGTAAATTATTTGAGTGTCTTCTAAATACATTCTAAGTAAAATTTCCCTTTGAAATTTATGATGAACAATAATTCTATCAACATATTTTAATATCTCATAGCTATTATCAAGGATATTATGTAAGATAGCGATTTTACCAATTTTTTCATTTTCAATTGACTTAAAAAATTCTAAATCCTCATAACTTTCAATATGTCCAATTACTACAAAAAAATCACTTTCACTAAGAATTACACCCTCTTCTTGTAAATAATAAGCTAATATTGAATTATAATCATTAAAATTAGGTTTTTTGAGAATGTTCAAGCGAATTCTCAACATTACTAATCCCTAAAATTTCATCAATCTCTTCACCTGTTATAGTTTCTTTTTCTAAGAGTAGATTTGCTATTTGATGAAGCTTATCAAGATTTTCAGTTAAAATTTTATATGCTATTTCTTCTGATTCTATTAATAATTTTTTAACTTCTCTATCCGCTATTCTTAAAAGGTCCTCAGATACTCCACTTCTTCTTGCTATTTCCTTACCAATAAATACTTCACCATCTTTTGATATATAGATAGGACCAAGAATTTTACTCATACCCCACTCCATAACCATTTTCTTAGCTATCTCAGTAGCTCTCTCTAAATCATTTGCTGCTCCTGAACTAACTTCATTAAATACAATTTTTTCTGCTACTCTTCCACCCATTAAAATTGCTAATTGATTTTTCAGATAACTTTCTTCATATAGATATTTATCCTTTTCAGGAAGTGGCACTGTTACTCCAAGAGCCATTCCCCTTGGAATAATACTAACCTTTTGAATTTTATCAGTATTTGGAAGCATTCGTGATACAATTGCATGACCTGCTTCATGATAAGCAACCCTTCTTTTTTCTTCTTCTGATAATATCATTCCTTTCTTTGCAGCTCCCATTATAATTTTATCTTTTGCTTCTTCTAAATCTTTCATCGTAATTTTGTCCCTTCCAGCTCTCGCTGCTAAAAGTGCTGCCTCATTTATAAGGTTTGCTAAATCTGCTCCTGAAAATCCAGGTGTTGTTTGTGCAATTCTTTCTAAATTTACATCTTCTGCCAAAGGTTTATTTCTAGAATGAATTTTTAAAATTTCTAATCTTCCTTTTGCATCAGGAAGCCCAATATAAACCTTTCTATCAAACCTTCCTGGTCTTAATAAAGCTGGATCTAAAATATCAGGTCTATTCGTCGCCGCTAAAATTACTATTCCTTCCTTTCCCTCAAATCCATCCATTTCTACAAGTAGTTGATTTAACGTTTGTTCTCTTTCGTCATGTCCTCCTCCAATTCCGCTTCCTCTCATTCTTCCAACTGCATCAATTTCATCTATAAATATAATAGCAGGAGCTAATTGTCTTGCTTTTTGAAATAAATCTCTTACTCTTGCAGCTCCTACTCCTACAAATAATTCTACAAAATCTGAACCGGAAATAGATAAAAATGGAACCCCTGCTTCACCAGCCACCGCCTTTGCTAATAATGTTTTTCCAACCCCAGGAGGACCTACTAAAAGAATACCCTTTGGAATTTTAGCACCAAGCTTTGTATATTTTTCTCTATTTTTTAAGAATTCTACAATTTCCTTTAAGTCTTCTTTCGCTTCTTCTGCATCTGCTACATCGTCAAATCTTACATTAGGTTTATTATCAATATATATTTTTGCTCTACTTTGAGAAAATTCAAAAGCTTTATTTGCTCCATTTGATATCCCTCTAAAAAACAAAAACCAAAATATTACAAAAATTAAAATCCAAGGAATATAACTAAGAAAAATATCCCAAAATAAATTTTTATTTTTCGTTTTTATAATTATATCTTTTTCAAGCATTTCTCTCATAAGTTGTTCATCTTTATATGGTAATATTGTCTTAAAAAATCTAAATTCTCTATTTTGAAACTTAATAGGGTTTTTAAATTCACCTTCTACTTCATTTTCAATCATTGTAATTGAAAGGACATTACCTTCCTTAACATATTGAACAAATTGATTATAAGATAACTCTAACTTTTGAGTATTTGCTGGATTAAAAATAGAAAATAAAATAAAAAACGAACCAATTATTAAAAGCCAAATAAATATCGTCTGAAACACATTTGAATTTTTAAACATACGAAAATTTTAAAGCCATAACCCTTAAAATTCTCAAAACTATGAAGAGATTTTTTATAAATTTTTTTATTTTATCCACAATTGGCTTATTGTTTTTTAGACCCTTATTTTTCAAAAAAGAAATAAAAATTGAAAATATCAATCAAATTGATAGTGTATATTATTATCATGGATTTCCCATATCAAGTTTAGTAAAAGACAAACCAAGAGGAACAAAAACAAAAGCAAGTAATTATAAGTTAATAATAGAACCAGTTAAGGTTGGAATATGGATTGGAGGTATTGAAAGCGATGTAGAAATTATAAATTTAAAAAATTATAATTTACCAGAAGGATGGAAAAAAGATGAATATGGTTGGATTAATTATTATGATGAAAATAAACCAAATAAACTTGAATTTAATATAAAAGCAAAGAATTTTATTAAAATACTTGTAGGTCATGGTCAATATAATGGAGCAT
>JAUQPS010000134.1 GCA_030550205.1 bacterium | reverse complement strand
AAAAGAATCAAGAGACCTTTTAAGAGTAAATGACCTTTCTAAACTTGAAAATATTTTGAAAAGTTTTTTACTTGAAGACCCTAGGATTTCATTAGGACGATCAAATTACATATATTTATCATTACCTTCTAAATCAGCAACAACTAATTGTCAAGTAGATTACCCAGATTTACCAGATCCTCCTCAAGGATATCAGTATTATTGTTCTCCCGACCCTTCAAATATAAATGGTGAAGGATGGATCCCAGTTAATTTTTCTCAAAATCCTATTTTCAGAATAAACAATCTACCAACTGATCCTATTAATGATATAAATTATTTTTATGCTTTTTTTGTTTCTACTTCTGGTAAAGAATTTGAATTAATAGCTAATTTAGAATCTGAAAAAAATAAAGGAATAGATAGTATTTCAGGAAAAGATAATGGAACTGCACATTGGCTTTTGGAATTTGGTAATAACAAAAACTTAGCTCCGATGGATTTTGAATTAGCACTTTTACCTTCAGGAGAAATAATGTGGGCTTTTTCTGAAAATTGGGGTAATCTATGGGATGATATCGAAGGTGTCGCTTTAGATAGTGATTATATTTACTTAGTAGGTGATAATAAAGTAAACGAAAATGATAATTGGCAATGGGTAATTCAAAAAAGAAAAAAACTAAATGGCGAGATAATATGGTCTACTACTTCAGATCCAAACCCTTATTATAATACCTATGATTTTGATAGCGTATTTGGAGGGGTCATCGAAGATAGAGATTATATTTATATTGGGGGCAGGCAGGGGAGGTCGGGAGTTACAGGTAGACTTGAAAAGAGAGATAAAATAAATGGAAGCTTAGTTAGCGCTGTAAATATTTCTTCAATGGAAACTGTGTGGTCAATGGCTCAAGATAGTAATTATATATATCTAGCCGGCTGGAATAGAAGGACAGTTTATACATCTGCAGGCGGTACGTCAGATTATTATTGGGTTATAACTAAATTAAATAAAAGCAATTTAACAGCCGTCCAAACTGTTCAAATAAATCCGCATACTCCTTATGCTGCTTGCTCTTCAGGTTATACATGTCTTTGTTTTGACTATGATGTATACCCACAAATTGCTGTGAAAGATAATTATTTATACATAGGAGGCTATGTGGGGAATTTCAATTGGAATAACCCTTCTTGTGGGTCAATATATGGAAGATTAGAAAAAAGAGATATAAATAATTTAAATAATTTAATAAGCTATGCTACCTCAAACAAACCCTTCGTAAGCTTAGATTTAGATAATAGTGGGAATATTTATGTAATGACAAGTGAAAGATTAGAAAAAAGAAATAGTAGTAATTTGTCTTTATTAGGAAGTTTAAATAATATATCAGGAAAAATTAGGATCTTTGATAAATATATTTATACTATAACTTCTATAGTTGAAGTCGGAGATAGTAAATGGAGAATATTAAAAATTCATAAAGATAATTTAAATATAATATGGGATAAAATTGAAAATCCATCTGATCAAGAAGATTATCCTAGTGCAATAACTGTAGATTCTTCAGGTATCTATATAGGCGGTATACATAGAATTTCATATTATGATTCACAAATTAGGATAGAAAAAAGAAATAAATAAAATGAAAGAGGAATTAGATAATATTTTGAACGAAGCTCGTAAAATTATTGAAGAAATTAATTCTGAAAATAGTCTGGAAAATTTTAGAATCCGATTTTTGGGAAGGAAAGGATTATTAAAAGAAATTTTAGATAAAATTGTGAAATTAGAAGAAAAAGAAAGAAGAGAATTAGGAGAGTATTTTAATTATGTAAAAAATGAAATAGAAAAACTTTATGAGGTTGCAAAAGAAAGGATAATCACCAGCAAAAAAGAAATTAAGTTTGACATTCATCATCCTGGGGAAAAAATAAGAAAAGGACATATTCACATCTTAAATCAAGCGATAAAAGAAATAAAAGAAATATTTATGAAATTAGGTTTTGATATAGAAAGGGGTAGAGAACTGGTTACAGAATATGAAAACTTTGATTCTTTGAACATTCCACCTAACCATCCTTCGAGAGATTTATGGGACACACTTTGGTTAAAATTTGAAGATAAAAATAATAAATATCTTTTACGAACCCACACATCAGCCCACCAAGTTGAAGTACTAAAAAATAAGCCTCTGCCTATAAGAGTTGTAATTCCAGGAAAAGTCTTTCGCCATGAAGCCACTGATCAAAGACATGAAATACAATTTCATCAATTAGAAGGTTTAGCCGTTGGTGAAAATGCTGATTTAAGAGAATTAAAAGGAGTTTTAAAGATTTTTTTCAAAGAATTTTTCGGCACAGAACTTGAAGTGATTTTTAGAACTTCATATTTTCCCTTTACTGAACCAAGCGTAGAAATTGATTTGGAATGCGTACTATGTAAAGGAAAAGGATGTAATGTCTGTAAAAATTCTGGATATTTAGAAATAGCAGGAGCAGGAATGATACACCCGTTTGTTTTAAAAGAAGCAGGAATTGATACAAATAAATACTTTGGTTATGCATTTGGTTTAGGAATTGAAAGAATAATTATGTTAAGGCATAATATAAATGATGTTAGATTATTTAATTCAGGAGATTTAAGATTTATTAAACAATTTTAAAAATGAGGTTTAGAACAAAAGACTTACAAGAATTTTTCAATAAAAAAATAGATTGGAAAAAAGTTGCGCAAGAATTAACCGAGAAATCTTTCGAAACTTTATATGAAGATGAATATTTAGATGTTGATATTTTGCCAAATAGGTTTTCTGATGCAGGTAATATTTATGGATTAGCAAAAGAAATATCTTTGATTACAGGATATAAAATAAAGGATGAAAAGTTTAAAATCAAAGAAATATCTAAAAAAATTGAAAACTTTATAAAAATATCATCAGAGACTCCTTTATGCTTAAATTATTTTGCAAGAGTAATATTAGATGTAAAAAATTCAGAATCTCCAAATTGGCTCAAGGAATTTGTAGAAAGCTATGGCTTAAATTCAATAAATTTAATAGTTGATTTAAGTAATTATGTAATGATAAAATATGGTGCACCTCTTCATGTCTTTGATTTAGATAAAGTTGAAAAAGAAATTATAGTTAGAGAATCAAAAGAAAAAGAAGTATTTCACTCATTAAAAGATGTTTATTATACTCTTCCAAAAGGTTGTATATTAATTACAGATAAGAAAAAAATCTTAGCATTGGCTGGAATCCAAGGAGCAAAGTCTGCAGAAGTTGATTTAAGTACAAAAAATATATTGATAGAAGCAGCAATTTTTGATCCATCCACAATTTACAAAACATCTAGAGCTCTTAATTTGCAAACAGAAGCCAGTTATAGATTTGAAAGAAAGGTATCCGAAATTAACTCATTAAAATCTCTGGAATACTTAACATATCTGATACAAAAATATTGCAAAGGAAAACCAGCAAAAGGAATCTTTCAACTTAATAAAATCCAAAAACCCGATAATATTCTTTTGAAGTTTGAAAAATTAAATAACTATGTTGGAGAAAAAATAAGCGAAAAAGAGATAACAAATTTAATCAAAAGATTGGGGGCAAAGATTATAAAGAAGTCAAAAGATTATGTTTATATAACTCCACCCATTGAAAGATTAGATCTCAAAACGGATGTTGATTTAATAGAAGAAATTGCAAGATTTATTGGATATAAAAAAGTAAAAGAAAGCTTCCCTTCTGTTTTTAAAATAGGAAAAGAAAACAAAGTTTTAAAATTTGAAGACTTTTTAAGAAAAAATTTAACCTCTGCTGGCTTAGATGAAGTTATAACTTATAGCTTTATAGATGACGAAGATCTTGTAAGTTTTGAAGAGATTATTAGACAAAATGGAGAAATAGTAGAGATTTTAAATCCTGTTAGCAATTTATTTAAATATTATCGGCCCTTTGTTTTTATAAATTTAGTTAAAGTAATTTCTAAAAACTTGAATTATTACAATTGGCTGAGGACAAAAGAAATAGGAATTTTTGAAATAGGAAATGTTGCTGTAATTCAAAAAAATAAAATAATAGAAGATATACATTTAAGCATTGCTATAACTCGGGAAAGCCTTCAAAGTTTATTAGCTTTAGGAAAAGGAATCTTAAATTATCTAGCTGAAATATTAGGTCTTAAAAAATTCCACTATAAACCATTTACTCAAAATACAAACTCTTTCAAACTTTTAAGTGCAATTCATACTGAGGAAGAAGACTTTATAGGTTTTTGGGGATACTTAAGTGAAGATATTATGAAAAAATACGAAATCAAACAACCTGTTTTTGTAGCTGAAATTAATTTAACAAAGCTTATAAATTATTTTGAAAAAGAAAAGCTATTTAAAGAAATACCAACTTATCCTGCAATAATAAGAGACCTTTCTCTTATTGTCGCTGAATATATTCAATCAGATCAGATAGAAAATGAGATTTACG
>JAUQPS010000133.1 GCA_030550205.1 bacterium | reverse complement strand
CGTTTTTGTTACTTTACTGTATCCAAGTTTTAATAATGGCTCTTTTTAAAATACAGGTTCAATAAGCGTTTGGATCACCTTTAATCATTCTTAAGATTGTGAGAAAGATAATCTTAATATCCAGCCAAAATGACCAATTTTCAATATACCATATATCATGCTCAACCCGCTTCCTCATAAGCTCTGGATTTTCAGTAGCGCCTCTCCAGCCATTTACTTGAGCCCAACCTGTAATACCAGGCTTAACTTTAAATCTGATATTATAGTCTTTTATAATTTTGCTATACATTTTATCATGTTCCACCATATGGGGTCTCGGGCCAACTACACTCATATCGCCTTTTAATACATTTATAAATTGAGGAAATTCATCCAAATTATTTCGCCTCAAAAAATCACCAACTTTGAACTTCCTTGGATCATTAGGCTTTGCTTGAACTATTTCTTCTGATTTATCCATGCATTTCATGGTTCTAAACTTATAACAATAAAAGATTTTGCCCTTATATCCCGTTCTTTTTTGTTTAAAAATAATAGGTCCTGGTGAACTTAATTTTATTAAGGGTCCAAAAATGATGTAAAGAATTGGAAAAATTGTCAAGAGAACAAGAAGGGAAAAAACAATATCAAAAGCTCGCTTTAATATTCTATTATAAGTACGCAAAAGAGGTGTATCCCTTAAAACCTCAACTGGTAAAACATCGTTTTGGTTCATATTACTCTAAGGACACTTTTAAAATCCAATCTCCCTTAATTCGGTTTTACATAAATCACTTTAATTTGTAAATCAATGGACAAACTTTACTAAAATCTGAAATATAAAAAATTTCCCTTCCGCAAAAATTTTACTTTATAAGCTGTAAAAATAAACTCTCATATTTATCCGTTACGTCATCCCAAGAATAACATTGTTTAACCCTTTCTATCCCTTTCTGTCTATAAAAATTAACCAAAGATGGGTTATTAAGAACACATTGTAGCTTCTCTCGTAGATCATCAACATCATTTCTTTTATAGATTATCCCTGCATCACCAACTACTTCTACATTTTCAGGTGTTCCATTTACAATTACACAATTACCGAAACCCATTGCCTCAATTAAAGCAGGATGAGTTCCACCAACTTCAGTCGCATGAACATAGCAATAAGCATGAGATTGAAGTTCTTTATATCCTTCCCCAAAAACAAAGCCCGTAAAAACAATTCGCTTATCATCTTTTGATATATCTTTTAAGTAAGCCTTATATTCCGCTGCATATGGTGCATCACCAACTATTACCAAATTCTTGTCAGTTTTGAGGTTTTTAAAGGCTTTAATCACAATATCGGCATTATTTTCTGGCTCTAATCTGCTTACATATAAAATATATTCATTGGGCTTTATATTAAATTTGTCTAAAATCTTAGTTGAGTGAACCTTTTGAATATTCGCACCATAAGGAATAAAAGTAGAGTTTTTTTTATATCTTTGTTGGTAATACTGTTGAATAACTTTGGCATCAGATACAATAGCATTGGGAAAAATAGTGGAAAAAAATTCACCAGCTAAATACCATAATTTACCAAGCCAGCCCCATTTTTTCCTCTGTCTTTCAATTCCATCTACATTAACCACAACCTTTTTCCCGGCTAAACGAGGGATAAAAGAAAAGACGCTATTCGCGGCGTTTAAAATAAGCACTACATCATAGTCACAAAAAATAGAATGAACAATGCATAAAAATGTATGAAAAACAGTATCTAAGTATTTATGAGAGATTGTAGGGAAAATAATTAGTTTTACGCCTTTATAATAATCACCAGTTTTAAAATCCTTTATAATATTTGATCGTCCATAAACAGTAACTTCATGCCCTTTATTAACTAGTCTCGGAGCTAATTCTTCAACAAAAGTCTCAAACCCCCCATACCTTGCAGGTATTCCTCTAAATCCCATTATTGCAATTTTCATTTTTCAGATTTTACCTCCAAAATTTTTATTATATTTTCAATCATTATGTTCGCTCTTGATTTCCAGCTAACGCTTTCAGGTAAGCTATTTATTAATTTTTGAGGAAGTGATTTATCCTCATCAATTCTTTTAAGCCAGTACAATATCCCCTCTAAAAACTCCTCTTTTGTTTTAGCTATAGTAATTATATCCTTGAATTTATCTACTTCTTGAATAGGCGTTGTAACTACAGGCTTCCCAGCGGCTAAATATTCATATAATTTTATAGGTTCTTCACCATATTCAAAATCGGTGCTGTGTGGAATAATACACACATCAAAATTTGATATGTAAAAGGGCAACTCACTATAATGTTTATTCCCCAAATAGTAAACATTTGGTAATTTCTTTAAGTTTTTAATCCACTTCTTATCCAAAATAGGACCAATTAAAACAAAACTAAATTTTGGAAGCTTAGAGCTGAGGTAAGATAAAAGCCCCACATCTATTCTTTTTGCCAAAGTTCCAGCATATCCAATTATAGGTTTAGATATATTCTTCAAGTCAAGAGGGACTTTATTTTCTTTTAAATTGAAGTATTCTTTATTGACTCCATTAAAAACGACTATAGGTTGTGTTCTGGGATTAGCAAGGAAAATTTGAAGGTGAATACTATTTGCAAAAATTAAATCAGCTTTCTCTTTTATAATTTCGTATCCTTCTTTGATCCATCCTCTTCTATCCTTCATTTGTGGGTGCTTTGTCCAATCATCAATGGCATCAAAAACCACTAATTTTTCATCTAACTTACCAATGACCGGTGTTGCCAAAGGACTCGCCAGGAAAAGCACTTTGTTTTCCATATTAAGATAAGAAATTGCCTCTCTGATTTTTTGAACTGTTTTATCTTTTCTAAAAATATAACTCCACCAATCTCTTTGCAAAACTAAAGGTTGTATTAGATCAAAGGAGAAAATGTCAAGTACAAATATTTTTTCAGATACTTTGGTTAAACAAGTAAATTTGCTTCTTTTTATTATTTCGCCTTTTTTCACTCTCCAGAATCTTTTCTTTAGAATCATTTCTGGTAGGGTAATTGGGCGATCTACTATAAGAATCTTTCTTATTTTTTCGCTTTTCTCAAACTCTTGAATAAGGTGAGAATCTCTATTTCTAAATCCCTCTTTTTCACATTTTTTCCAGTCATGCATTGGAAAAATAATCAAATCAAATAGGGGGTGTTTCATATAATCTTGGTAATGAGCAATCTTTTGTGATATTACTAAAATACCATTTCCGTTTCTTAAATTTTTTTTAATATCTAAAAAAACTGACACAAAAGTTAAAGGGTAGCATAGAGCTTGACTTAATCGTCTTGGGAGAATTTTTTCTAATTTTTTTTCAATTTCCCAGCTTAATTCTACTAACGGACCCCCAGTGTATTTAGTTTTTATAATTTTAAAACCTACATTTTCCAATAAATCTATAAAATCTGTAAGGTTGTATCCATCCCTAACATGATCAGGTTGATGATAGTTTATAAATTCTTTAAAAAATCTTTTTGTTTCTAAATTTGGCACATGAGCTATAAATATACCGTTGTTTTTAAGAGAATCAAAAATATTCTTAATCGCATTCTTATCGTCTTTTATATGCTCTAAGACATCTATACAAAAACACACATCAAACTTATTTTTGGGAAGAGTATCTTTTGATAAATCTCCACATATAACCTTCATGTAACTCCAGCCCTTCTTATTAAGAATACAATTATTGATATGGTTTACTTTCTCTCGGTCAATTTCTATTCCGATGAGTTCTTTAGGATTATATCTACTAAATACTTCAAACATATACTCCCCTACACCACATCCAGCATCCAAAATTACTTTTTCTGATAGATCTATTTTGTTTAGCTCCCTTATAATATGCATTTTACGAGTTCGCACTCCAATATCAACATTTCCCATGATTGTTTTCAATATATTTTTAATTGGAATTTTATAATTTTTCATTATTCCCGTACTCCTTTTTTATAAATTTCCTTTATTTGCAACACCTTACTAAAGCTCCCATAAAAAACCATATCCACATATTAATAGGGTAAGCTTCAATGGCGGAGCCTGTTATTCCATTAATTAATAAAACGATAACCATTGAAGTAATCAATATCGCTACATTTTTTAAAAGTTTATCTTTATTTAAAGATAATACAAATACCTTTTTAAACCACATGACAAAAAATATTAAAAAAAATAGTAAGCCCATTATACCAGTTTCAGTCAAAATTTTCAGAACGATATTATGGCTTACAAAACGGACCTTAAATGAATAAATCTCTTCCATTGTATCTGCAGCGCTTCCCATTCCGTATCCTAACAGTGGTTGCTCAATAATAGCTTGTATATTCATTCTATACCCAATAAATCTTTCTAAGAATCGTTGATCTTCATAAAATTTACTTATAGATGCAAAAGCCTCGTTAAGGGGTGAAAATAATTCTATTGATGTAAATATTATTAAAAGTATAAAAGGTATTCCAAAAATGATTAAAGATTTTCTAATAAGCGCATATTTTCCCAAATTTGCAAACCAAAGCAGCGAAACG
>JAUQPS010000132.1 GCA_030550205.1 bacterium | reverse complement strand
TATATATATGTATTGGGGTGAGCATAAGGAGCGTATGGGCTATTATAAAGGTCTCCACCAGTTAAATCAAATGACCTGTGAATGTTTGGAGAATATCCATAAATAAACGAATATGTAAATGAATTATCCATAAATCCAAGAGCTGCTTTTTCAAGCTCGCTGATGCTATTCTCAACAAGGTCTATATTTACCCTTCTTTGCTGATTGGTATAGTTATTGACAATTACACCACGCCTCCATTCCTCAATAGTTACCTTCGTATGCCCGTGCCTGATTTGCTCTTCAGTTCCAGTCAATATCTCTGCACCAACTACACCAACCGTCTTGGGGTCTTCAGGAAGTGGAAATTGAATTGGAATTGTCACCAAATCTCCACCAGTTGCACCAAATTCTGCTACTTCATAAATAATTGCACCCGGACTTGGTCTATCCATAGCAGCTTCATCGGCGAGGTTTTTTCCTGTAAATTGGTTCCAAAAAAGTTTTCTTCTTACTCTGTGATGTAATGTTGCACTCCATATTATCTGGCTTAATACCTTTTTAGGGTCAGTTATTACCTGAGCTGGTCCATATATCGGGCTACCAAATCCTTGAATCGGCATAGCTTTTTAGCTATTTAATTTTACATTATAAAAACGGAAAATATGTCGCCAAAAGCTCAAGTTGCTTTTCCCTTGGGAGCTTATCAAAGCCCTGGGAAAAGTCAATTACCTCTTTTTGAGGAACACTTATATTTTTAGAAGTAAAAACAGGGGTCTCCTTACCAACAGGAGTTGCCCCAATTTCCTTCATTATTTTCTCTCTTAATTTATTCATTTTATCTCTATATTCGTTCAATGCTTCCTCAAGCGTTATATTTTTACTTTTTGCTATATTAATTACCTCCTGCAACGAATCCTGGTCAAGATTGTTTTTCTTTGCAAAACTTTGTATCGCATTAACTAAACCAAAAAATTCCTTAATTTTAGCATCAACCAGCTCTTTTACCTTATTCTCAATATATGGAATTACATTTGAAATGTCAAATTTTTTCTCGCTTTTACTCTCCTCATATAAATCTGAAAATCCAAATTCATCTTCCTCCTCAGTATAACCATACTCTTTCTTTTCCCCGGTATCATAATATCTTTTGTAAATCAATTCCGCAACTTTCTTTTGTATTACAGGGTCTTTGTCAAGCAACTCAATCAAATCTTTATATCTCTCAAATTTTTTATAGTTTTGATTAACACGAGTATATTCCGCCTGAAGCTCCTTATAACTTTTTTCCAAATCTTCAACAGTGTTGAAAATGCCGGCATATTTTCTTTCCGTTTGCGTTTTCTGATTTTCCTGTGTTTCATTGGTTTCCTGACTTGGATTTAGATTCTGAATGTAATTTGTCAAATCAACATCATAATTGGGCTTTGAAATCTGGTCAATATAATCATTGACTAGCTGAATTAAACCATCATAATTCTCATTTGCATCCTGCTGTTGATTTTGAATTTGCTCATTCATTTTCGCCACCTTCTTTTTCTTTTAGTTTTTGTAAATTTTGATAAAAGTTATAAATCTTTTCTCTCAAATGGCTCGGAACATTCATATACTCAATAATTAACTCTGGAGGAACAGGTATTCCAAGCTCCAAAAGCCTCATAAATGTTGCCAAGTAATCCATTCTAACTGTTGGTGTATCATCAACAAGCTCAACAACAACATCAAAATCTGCTTTAGCTAAAGACAATATATTTCTATCACCCAATATAACATTTATTCTCTTAAAATCAATTTTTCCAGTTTCTTCACTTGCAATTCTTATGATATAATTATTTGGCAAAATTCTTTGTGCAATTTTAAAGATTAATTTCGTTAAAATTTTTCTGCTTTCCCTAAAACTATCAATGAAATTTTCAAAATAAATTAAACTTGCCTCTTGTAGTCTTTGTATTGCTTTACCTGATTGAATTTTTCTCGGTATTATACCCATAATAGCATCTGTAATCCCAGCTAAATCTTTTAATTGAAGCTCGCTTCTAACTTCAAGATTTAATACCGCATTAATCTTTTGAACAGCATCGGTAACTGCTGGCTGGGGATATCCCTGCAAAACATTTAGAGGAATAAAATGTTTATCTGGGTCATCAACGATACCCTCAATTACCTCAAGCTCTTCATCTGAGGAAACTGCCGTTTTCGGTATAAACCATTTATTAACTGGCGTTTCCTTTAAAACTTGCATAGTTAAACTCTTCTTCTTATTAATTTCATCCTGAGGGTCTTTTAACAATCTATACAACCCAAATTTTTCTGTTTCAGCGCCAAATGAGAAAAACGGAACTATAGTAAAATCGTTTATACCAAATGGATTTATAACCTCATCAAGGACTATACCATTTTCAGGTAATATCAAAATTTGTCTTAATTTGAGCGATTTTTTTGTTTGAACTTCAAATCTATATTCTCCTATGTTTGCATTTAAATTTCCAACATATTCTTTTAATTCCTTTAACTTGATATTTTCTGGAACTTGATAATACATCTTATCAATACTATCATAAATGTAATAGCTATTTTCAACAAATTTTTCCTCGTAAAGACAAACCTCAATTTTATCTGGACTTACAAATGCTGGGGTCCTATAAACCTGAGATTCGTATCTTGAATAATCTGCTGTAATTGGATTTATACCCCCAATAATTGCAAAGGGAATTGGCATTCCTAAAATAAATTTTGAAACCTTAGAAGTTGCTTCAATTTCTTCCTGATGATTTGGATAATTAGCTATCAATTCATCTTTATCAATATAATAAACCTCAAATATATAATTTGCATCGCTTAAATCATCTTCTACTGAATTTACATCCCAAAATACAAGTTTAGGGTCGCATCTTTTGATAGTTATAAAACCATTTGGGTCTTTTAAATAATCAACATAAACACGAACAAATGCCTGACCAGTTAAAATCATATCTTGGAAAATTTTAGGAAAAAGTTTATTGGAATTATTGATGTCGTATATATACTTTACAACTTCGCTTGCTATCGGTGCTAAATCAACTGATTCGGGATTTTTAGGCAAAAACCTATCTACAAGTTTAATTTTTCTAAACATTCCCTTTAAAAATTCAACAGTTCGCAAAATATAATTATAAGTAAGCGCTGGTTTTTTCTCAAGCTGCAAAACCTGTTTAAGGTCAGGGTCCCATTGAGCGCCATTATAATAAGAATAAGCCATCGCTATTTCCTTTTTTGACTGAATCTGCTGTGTTACCGATGTTTTAATTTTTTCATAAATTTTGTCTATAACATCCACGACTGCTCACCTATATATTTTATTTTGCCTAATTTCCTTAATCTTCTTCTAAACATAATATCTCTTTTTTTCTCCAATTTTGCAAAATACTCACCTGGGGTAACTATATCTTTTCTTTCACTTAATCCAACATCGTAAATATAATTTACAACATATCTTAAACAATCTATTGCGTGGTCATTTCCTTCTCGGGGTTTCTCTTTTCCTTTTTCAATTTCAAGACTTTCTTTTTCCGCATCTTGCCATTGCCAATTTTTTATCTCCCTTTGCAAATTTCTACAATTTACCGATATCTTCAATTTCCCCTTATTTAGCAATTCTTGAATTCTTGATATACTTGCTGAAATTGAATTATTACCCAAAATAACAGGCAAATACATATTCAACTCCTCATATACCGATGTCCCAGTTATTCCATTTTTTTGCTTTGTCGCTGGGTCAATTATCGCTGTATATTTCAAAATACCATAATAAGCTATTTTCTCCTTTATTTTATCAGCAAGCTCTCTTACAGTAAGTTTATTTTCATATATTTCATCAAAGGCAATAACCTTTCTATCTTTGGTTACTGCTATAAAAACAGCGGCTGATGGAAACCTATATGCATAATCAATCCCAATGAAAATGAACTCGGAATTTTCTGGTATCGTATAATAAGCTCTATCAAAAACCTCAGTTTCCCACTTTGCATTAAATATAAATCCTTCCCAATCGTCAAACTCACAATCTACATATCTTCTTTTTATGCTTTCTGGCAATTTATTCAATTCGGCTATATAGTCTTGAGGAAGATATTTATTTTCATAAGATTTTATTACCCAGCCTTGGTAATCCTCGGGATTTGATACATAATCAGGGTCTTTTTCAATAAAAACTTTATAAATCCAATTTTTCCCCGCCGCATTACAAGTTAGAAATCCCTGCCTTGAGGTATTAGCTTTCCTTAACCTTCCCTTCAACAAAACAAATATATCATACGAAACCTCCTCAGCTTGGTCTATATAAAAAAATCCCAAATTCATTGATTGTATTTTATCTTTAGCATCATACTCTTCAGCAACACCCATATAAGCTATTTGACTGCCATTAAAAAGCGTAATCAACTGCCTATGCTTATTATGCTCAGCAACAAGTTTAGAGGGCAAATAATTTTCCAACTCCGCCAATGTCGTCATAACCAACCTCTTCGTATCAGCTCTAGCTATCAAACCAAAATTTCCAGGATACAACAAAGATAATTTTATAACCTCCAAAACCCCCATAGT
>JAUQPS010000131.1 GCA_030550205.1 bacterium | reverse complement strand
GGAACAAGAGTTTCTGTGTAATAATAAAAATCGTTTGGTGGACTCCAGTTACCATTTGCGTCTCCTGCAACAACATATATCCTTGCCCCGGTTCCATTAATTTGTGGTCTTGCAACCGCAAAGTTATGTCTTGCAATTGGAACAACATAATTATTTAAGAGTTCTTTCCATGTGTTGCTTGCAGGGTCATATTCATATACTTTATCTGTGAACTGCCATTGTCCTAATATATATCTAAATCCCCCTATCACATAAATTTTACCATTTAATGTTGTAACTCCATTTAATGCAACCTGTGATGGCATAAAGGAAAGCCATGTCCATACTATACTGTCTGGATTTAATGGATTTATTATTCCCCTTAAAACTCTATGCCATACATAATTATAATTTCTATCATATCCTCCAACAAGATAAATTGTATCTCCTAAAATACATGCACCACCCATATCAAATGCTCTGGAAAGTGGTGTTGCATTTGTCCATGTATTTGAAGAAATGTTATATCTAAACACAGTTTTTGCTCCAGAATCAGCGGAAAATTGACCACCAATTACATATAGATTTCCATTCCACATAACAAGTCCATAAGCACATCTTCTCGCAGGTAAAGAAGGTCCCTGTGTCCATGTATCCGTAGCAATATCATAAATATAAAATGTGTTTGTGATTCCTCCTTCATTTGTAAATCCTCCGGGAACATAAATTTTACCAGAGAAATAGCCTGCCTGTATCCATCCCCTTGCAGAAGGCATATTTGAAAGGTTTTCTTCCCATGTATCTGTTTGTGGGTCATATCTATAAATATAGGGAAGAAAAGAACCTGATTGTCCATTTGGTGTTCCCCCAATCATATATATTTTGTCATTATCATAATCATAAACTGTTGCATGTGCCACTCTATCAGCATTTATCTGCGGTTTGCTATATTCTGTCCATGAACTCCAGTAAGAGCTCTTGAATTCATGGCCCGCTGAATCATTTACAAAATTTTCATCTCCCGGAAGTAATACCTTACCATAAATAAAATGAAAACCTTCGGTTGATGGGATCCACTCACCGAGATAAGATGTGATCGTAGAATCAACATAAATTGTTAGATTTGTATCCTTTGAAAATACAATTGAATTTGACGGGTCATAAATTCTCACAATTAATTTAAAATTTTCTGTATTTAATCCAAAGTTTTTACATTTTACGATTACACTTACAGGTCTGTGTATCAAAACAATCCCGCTTGGCGAAGTTATTTCACTTATACCGACATCATGATCAGGTATGTATAATCCATTCAAAATTAAATTATCCACTGCACATGCCCAGCCAAAATGGTGGGGTGCGGTTGAGTCACTATAAAAAAATCTAAACTGAATTGAGTCACAGGGAAGATGATTTGTGAGATCAAAGGAATCCCTTCCTGATGAGGTTGTTGTATAAACTCTTAATTCGTTCCATTCTGTCCATAAATTCCCCACTTTTTTTCTAAAATGAACACGGTATTTTTCTCCATTCTCAAATATCTTAAAACCATAACCATATTTTAATTTTAATGTAACAAAATTATGTAAAATTTTTATCTTGGGTGTCCATAATTCCTCATTATAGTTTATAACATTATTTCCTGCATCATCATCTGAATAATAAGCATAGGCAGTTCCATAATAGGGTGGTTCATGACCGGTTAAATCGGGTGTTGTTCCACATGTCCATTTTATTCCATCATTGTTTCCATCAATAATAGTCCATCCGGAGGGAATAATTCCCAATTCAAAATTCTCTGAAAAAATTGTTACTATCCATCCCTGTCTTTCTTCAATCTTAAAATTTGAAAATTCTGTAATTTTTAAAAGTAAAATTAAAAATATTAACATAAATTTCACCTCCTATTTTATATAAACTATTTTATGTAACTTATCAAAAACCTTTAAGTAATAAATTCCAGTAGAAAGATTAAGTTCTCTTAAACTCAGAAATTTTTTTCTTAAAAATACTTCGTTTACTTTCCTTCCTGTTTGGTCATAAATGTAAATTATGACAGGATAATTTGATAAGGGAGTCATATTTATTTTATCATTTGTAATTGTTGGAAATATCCGCAGTTCTCCAAAATCTCTTGTGGCGTAATTTTCTTTTATATTAATAAATCTATCAATATAACCATAAATTTTAAAAAGAACCTCATTTTGGTCTCTTTTTTCATAAACAATAAAGTATGTTGAATCAGGCATTATAAAAATAGAGGGGTTTTGCCTGTATGATGCATCAGGTATAAGTTTTTTATAATATAAAAGATTTCCACTTGTATCAATAATTCCACCAAGAAAATCATAATGAGAAGAGATTCTATACCACATAACAAATGGGATATTTGATGCGGGAATGAAAGGTGATATTTCTTCATCCCCTGTTGCTATAAATGGGATTCCATCAGGTTCAAGCACATTACCATTTAAATCTATTCTTGAAAAGTATAAATCATAGTTTCCGTTTCTTAAATCCTGCCATATGATAATGAATTTATCGTTTAACTTACAAGTAGCAGGATATTTTTGGTAATGTGCTTCAGTGCAAACAGGTATTCCATGTGGTTCGAGAACAATTCCGCTTTTTGTTACCCTACATGCATATATATCGGGATTGCCATTTCTTCTATCTTCCCATACTACCAAAAAAATTGTATCAATTGCACATATTTTAGGATAAAATGAGCCTCCAGGAGCAGTTGATATTAAAATTCCATTTGTATCAATAATTTCTCCATTTATTTTTATTCTTGTTCCATATATCTCAGGATAAAAACCGTTTCTCTGGTCTTCCCATACACAAAAATAAATTGAATCTGAATATATAAGAGATAAGTTAGATTGGATATAAGGGAAATTACAAACAATTATTTTTTCACCAATAAGATTTCCCAAAGAATCAAGAATCTGTCCATATAAATCCATATTCTTTTCCCAGCATACTAAAAGATTATTTTCGCAATACGCAACTTTTATCTTCTTTTCATCCATTGTATCCTGCATAAATATATAAGGAGTATCTTGAAGTGGATTCCCATCTTTATTGAATATTTTTAAATAAATATCCTTGTTAAGTTTTCTTTCGTCCTCCCAGAAGATAAAAAATCTATTTCCAATACCCTGGGCAAAGGGGTGTAGTTGATTAAAGGTTGAGAAGAATTCATAGGAAATTAAACTTTCCGAGTTGGAAGGTATTCCATTGATATCAAGAACTGCACCATAAATCTCTTCTCTTCTTATATAAGGGTTTGAGGTGGAATCCCTTAAATCAGGCCAAACAAGATAAAAATTTTCACCGTTAAAACAGGCATCCGGAGGAAATGTACAGATTGCTGGTTCTGAGATGATTTTAAGAATTGTGTCTATTGTCCCGTTTTTTTCAACTTTGCACATCCATATATTGTGAAGTGAGTCATGCCAGAATATATGGAATTTGTAATTGCTTGCTACTATTTTTGGCAAAGCGGACATATTATAAACTTTTGTTAAAAATACAGGATTATAATCAATAAGTTCACCTTCATAGGAAAATCTTTGAAAATATAAACTATCTGTTTCATATTTTAGAAATATGAGCATAAATATGCTATCCGTATAAGCCAATTCAAAGAGCCAAAATTCCCCTTGGTTAACAGTGATATAATTCAAAACGGTTCCTTCATGATTTATAATCGCTGCCCGTGTTAAAGGAGACCATTTCCCCCATACCACTATTCCTATACTATCATTCCATTCTATGCAGGTTCTCCATTTGAGATTGCCTATTTCCGGATTTAAAACATTTGTGCTTATTAAATTTCCTTCTCTATCAATTTTACCTAAGGTTATGCTATCACCATTATTAAAAACAGCAAAGAAATATGAGCCATCCCACCCTATACTTGAAACTGTACCCAAGTTTGTTGGATAGATAACATTATTTCCAGTTGTCCAATCTTTTTTTATAATCAGCCCGTGAGAATGTGGATACGGATAAAGACCATCCCACCATGTTAACAAACAGAGGGTGTCCCCCCCTTCAAGCCTAAAGAAGGGCTCAGAAGACTGAGAGAATAGATCAATTGCAACTGTATCTATAAGTTTCCCATTTTTTGTTATCCTGCATCCCTTTACCTCATTTTTACTACCACCCCACCAGAAAGTTTCCCATATAACAATAAAAAGTGTATCAAAATATTCAACATCAGGAAACCACTGACACCATGAAGCAGGTCTTATATAAGTTGTTGTATCTATTTGGAATTCCTGTAAAAAACACATATATATAAATAAAAATGTTTTCATAATTATTCCCTCCAGAAAATTATCTTTTCTGTTTTTTTAAATTCAGGTGATAAAATTCTTAAAAAATAAATTCCAGGTTTAAATTTTAATCTTTTTAAATTTAAATAAAATTCACCCTCTTTTTTAAGTTTTTTGAAATAAACTTTTTCACCTAAAATATTATAAATATAAAAATCAGCAGATTTTGAGGATTTCAGGAAATAAGATATTTTTAAACTGTCAGATGTTATTTTTGGAAGGACATAAAAATAAGGGGTTATTTTTAAATATT
>JAUQPS010000130.1 GCA_030550205.1 bacterium | reverse complement strand
TAGATAATACTGAACCAAAATACAAAAATTCACAAGATAGTAAAATTTTTAAAAAAAGTCAAGTTATATATGGATTTAATTTTGCAAGGAGTGCTATTGTAAAGAATAAATATGCTATAATTGTTGAGGGGTTTTTTGATGTAATTGCATTACATCAAGTGGGTTATGAAAATACAATATCTCTTATGGGAACAAGTATAAGTGAATATCAGGCAAAAATGCTAAAAAAATATATTGATAAAGTTTATTTGTTTTTTGATAATGATGAATCTGGTAAAAAAGCTATTATAAGAAACTTAGTTAATATCCTAAATGCTGGTTTAATACCTTATATTGTTGTAACAGATACAAATAAGGACCCCGATGAAATTGCTTTTGAAGGGGGTCTTGACAACTATTTAAGAAATCCCTATAATATTAATGATTACTTTATGCTCCTTTATAATAATGCAAAGGGTGTGGAGGAGAGGATGATGTTAATTAAAAATTTTAGAGATGTATTTTCCCAAGTAAAGTTAGATATAGGGAATATAATTATTGATGAATTAAGACCTATTCTTGATGAATTAGATAAAAAATTAAAAATAAAAATTGCTTTAAAAGAAATTTCAAATATACAATTTAATGATGAGGTTTATGCGTTATGGAATGTATATAAAAATGAAGAATTAAGAAGTATTTTAGATGAGCTTGATGAAAATGTATTTTATAGTCAATTGGCTAAGTATTTGTATAAAGCTATAAAGAATGGGATTTTAAATGATGAAGAGAATTTAAATATAATATCAAAGCTTGAATTTAGTAATAAAGAAATGTCAGAACATTCAATAAATGAATTTATTAGGAAGTGGCGTGAGAGGAAAGCAAAAAATTTAAGAAACTTAGAAGAGCTTATAAGGTTAAAAAGGAGGTTATAAGATATGCCAAGACAGAAGGGGTTAGTTAAATATAAGAATCAAAGATTGCAAAAACTCATAACAAAACTTATAAAAGAATGTGAAAAGACTCGTAAAATAAAGTATGAAGAACTTGTAAAGAAAATTCCACCCGATTATTCAGAAGGAACAGAGATATTTGATCTTATAATAACTGCACTTTTAGATAATGGAATAGAAATTGAATATCATGATAGAAAGACACTTTCTGAAATTTATGAATATGATGATGATGATGAATCAAAGATAGGTGATGACCCTGCTAAAATATATCTTAAACAAATACAGAATTTTGGGCTATTAACGAAGGAACAAGAGGTTCAATATGCTAAGGAAATTGATGATGCAAGAAATGAAATGATTAAGGTATTATTCTCTACAAAATTCGGTATAAAGAAATTTTTAAAGCTTGTTGAACATATAGAGAATGATATTTTACCACTTGAAGAAGTTGTAAGTGTTGATCCTCATTACTGGACAAGTAAGAAGAAAAATAAAGAAGAAAAACAAAGAATTAAGGAAGCTTTTGAGAGGATATGGAAGGCTTATAGAAACGGTAAGCTTGATGAAGTAAGGGATATTATTGTTGAATTAAAACCTAATTTTAAGAAAGTTTTGGAAATTGTAAATAAAATGAAGGAAAATTTTTATGGTAGTTCGTTTAGACCAGGTTTTGATAGAATATATAGGGAAAAGGTAGAAATTGAAAATTCTATAAAAGGTTTAGAAGATACAAATTTAGTAAAAAGTGAGGATGAAATAAAAGGATTGGAAGAATTAAAGAATAGACTTAAATCTCTTGAAGAAAAGGTTAATTATTACGAGAATGTTTATTATGAGGCAACTTATGATGAAGTTAAAAGTGTAATTGAAAAATTAGAGCAATTATATAAACGATATGAAGATGCAAAAACAAAAATGGCAGAAGGAAATTTAAGACTTGTAATAGGTATAGCAAAGAAGTTTTTAAATAGAGGACTTGAATTTATGGATTTAGTTCAAGAGGGGAATATCGGACTTATGAAGGCAATTGAGAAGTTTGATTATAGAAAAGGTTATAAATTTTCTACGTATGCTACATGGTGGATAAGACAAGCTATAATGAGAGCAATAGCAGACCATGCAAGAACAATTAGAATACCTATTCATATGATAGAAACTATTGTAAAAATTACAAAAGCAAATAGAATTTTAACGCAAGAACTTGGAAGAGAGCCAACTTATGAGGAAATTGCTGAGTATTTGAACTTACCAGTTGAAAGAGTAAGACAAGCTATTGAAGCTGCAAGAGAACCTATAAGTATGGATAAACCTATTGGAAAAGGTGAAGATGCCTATTTTGGAGATTTTGTGGCGGATAAATCATATAGAACACCTGTTGAAAGTGCTAAAAGAGAATTAATGCGTGAGAAAGTTATGGAAGTTTTGAATACTCTTACAGAAAGAGAAAAATTTGTTATAATTGCACGCTTTGGTTTAGATGATAAACCACCAAGATCTCTTGAAGAGATAGCAAGTGAATTAAATATATCAAGGGAGAGAGTTAGACAAATTGAAGCAAGAGCTTTGGCAAAAATTAAGAATAATCAAATAAGAAGACAGAAATTAAGAGGTTTGCTTAATGTAGAATGAAGATAATTAGAATTTTCTCATTTATTGGTTTGTTGGTAAGTTTATATCTTTTGTATGCTTATGAGATTTCAAAAGATATTGTTTGTATTGGAAGTGGATGTGAGATTGTAGCAAATAGTATTTATTCTAAGTTTTTGAATATATCACTCCCCTTTTGGGGAGTTTTATTTTATATTAGTGTTATGATATTGAGTTTTAAGAAGTGGGAGAATTTATTATTATTTATTTTAATAGTTGGAGCAGTATTTTCAATCTATTTAACGCTTATTGAAATTTTTGTAATAAAAGCCATATGTTTTTGGTGTTTAATATCTGCAATTTGTACATGGGTTATGGCTTTATATGCTGGCTTAGTTAATGTTAAAAAATGATGAAATTCTTATAATTGGTAAAATTGGGCCGAAAATATCAATAGCACTTTCTAGAAAATATGGTAAATTAAAGTTTTTAGGTTCTCAAAGTTTATTAACATTATCAGTTTATAAAGTTAATTTTTATCTTTATGAAAATAGCGAACTTGTTAAAATTAAAGAAAGCAAATTTTTATATTCATTTTATCCAATAATAAGAAATTATCAAAAGTATAAATACACTATTTCCGCTTTTAAAATAATAAATGAACTTTTGCCTACATTCTTTCCAAGTAGTGAAATATATAAAATAACCATAGATTATTTAAAAAGCTTAATTGAGGATAGTAATAATGTGGAAAAATTGTATTTATTTTGGCTTTATAAAGTGATTTATTCATTAAATGAGATTGATCATCTATTACATTGTAAAGGTTGTGGTCTAAATAATGTTAGTTTTTACGTGAAGGGAAATGGTATGTATTGTAATAAGTGTTTAAATAAGGGAGATTTTGTAATTAAAAATTATGAATTGGAATTTTTAAGAAATTTAAATAATTTTAGTTTTGAGACAATTAAAAGTGTGAGAATTGATGTTCAAAAATTTATAGAAATTTTTGAAGATAGTATTTTAAATGTGCTTTAAAATTTAAAAAATTGAACAAAAAAATACTATTTATAATGCCCTACTTTATAAAGGATGATTTTGGAGGGGGAGCAGAAGTTCAAGCTTACTTAACTGCAAAAAATTTATCAAAATTTTTTGATGTTTATTATATAACTTCAAATCCCTTAAATAAGGAGAAGTTTGAAATTATTGAAAATATAAAGGTTTTTAGGATTTTAAAAAATACAAGTATTTATGCAATTTTTGATTTTCCAAAAGTAATTTACTATTTATTTAAAATTAAACCCCATTTCATATATTTAAGAATGAATTATCCATTTTTATTGCCAGTTGGAATTTTTTCAAAATTTATAAATTCAAGAACACTTTGGTTTTCTACAGAAGATATTACAATTGATTATTTTTTTCATATAAAAAGCTTCTTTAAATATCTAAAAGGTTATAAAAAATTTTATAAGGTGCCATTTTTATTTTTAAATTATTTGCTATATGATATTTGCTTTTGCTTGGGAATATATCTCATGGATAAAAGAATTGTTCAAAATAAACTGCAACAAAAGAAACTTAAAGAGAAATTTAAACTTGAAAGTGATATTATATATTCTATTATTGAAATTGAAAATGAAGTATTTGAAAAACCGAGAGAACCATTAATTATTTGGGTCTCACATCTTTCTGAAAGAAAAAGGCCAGAACTATTTATTGAAATTGCTAAAAAACTTCCTGAATATAAATTTATTATGATTGGTTCTGATAGTCCTAATTATCCCAAGGAAAGAATTTTGAATAATAAGCCAAATAATTTAGAATACTTAGGAAAACTTACTATTGATGAAACAAATAATTATTTTAGAAAGGCTTGGATTTTAGTAAATACAAGTTTTAAGGAAAGAGAAGGATTTCCAAATACATTTTTACAAGCTTTTAAATATCGTGCGGTTGTGGTTTCAATTTCCGTAGATCCAGATGATATTTTAAAAAATTATAAAATTGGTTTTTTAGTAGGAGATTTAGAGAATGCAATAAAAGTCATTAAAGAAATTATTGAAAATGAAAAATTAAGAGAAGAAATTA
>JAUQPS010000020.1 GCA_030550205.1 bacterium | reverse complement strand
AATTTCTTTTAATTTATCAGGTGGAATACCAATTCCATTATCTATTACTTTAATATATGCTAATGGTTGTAAATCATTTGATACAATACCAGAAACCCCAACTTCAACTTTAATATATCCCCCTTCATTAACCGCATCAATAGCATTTAAAATCAAATTAAGTAAAATTTGTTGTAAATCCTTAGGATCCACAAAAATTTCCACATCTTCTATAACATCCTTATAAAATCTAATTTTTTTAGTTGAAAGCTGTCCATATAATATACCTTCTACCTCATTTATAATTTCCATTGGATTTATATAAGTTGGTTTTGATTTTGAAGGCTTTGTATAAATTAAGAGTTTTGATATGAGCTCATTTACTCTATCTATTTGTCTTGAAATTCTTAAAGCAATTTCTTTCTTCTCTCCATTTAAATCATTGGCTAAGGTTTGAGCTAAAACTTTTATGCTTGTTAATGGATTTTTAATTTCATGAGCTAAGGATGCCGCTATTAAACCTACTGAACTTAATCTATCAACTAAGGACATTAAGTCAGACATTCTTTTAATTTGGGTTATATCCCTAAAAAGTATAATTTTCCCACTTATCTTTCTTTCAAAGTCTTTTTGTAATACTTCAAATGTTTTTTCACCTATGGTAATTTCAAATCCTTTTTCAGATTTCCCTAACACACTCTTTATAATTTTATCCCAATAATTTTCATAATTTTTAGCATAATTATTATGATAAATTAAAGCGCCTTCCTTTGATATCAAAATAACACCATAATCAATTGTATTTATAATATCTTCCGAAATACTTGAAGATTTTTGTGGTCTTATGGAAATAAGAATGCCTTTCTCAATAGGAAATATTTTAAGATATACAATTTCTTGTTTATCTTTTATAATTACAGGAATTCTTATATTTAAAGGAGTTAATGTTTTTTTAGCATTTTCAAGGAGCTTAAAAATTGCATCCTTGTATGAACTTGGAAAAATTGAAAAGAAATTTTGAACTTCACCAAAATAATCTTTAAATTTACGATTAGAAATTTTTATTTTATAATCATTATCAAGCTCTATAAGGATATCTGAACTCAAATCAATTAAGTTTCCAATTGTGGTTATCATGCTTTTGTTTTGCTCATCAGCTTCTTTATAACAAGCTTTACAATAGCATCCAAGGTTTCAAAAACCCCCTTCTCTTGACTTGCTACTGCTAAAAAGTAATCTACATTTAAGTGATTTAAATCTGCATTTAATGTATCTACATCTAATGCATTAGGTAAATCTCGCTTATTATATTGTAAAACAAGAGGTATAGAATCAAGTGTTATTCCCTGCTCTTCAAGTGTTTCCTTCAATTCTTGCATAATCTGGATATTTGCTTCTCTTCTATCAGGTGATGAATCTGCCACAAATACAATTCCATCTGCTCCTTTTAATACAAGTTTTCTAGATGCCTTATAAAATACTTGACCAGGAACTGTATAAATATGAAATTTCACTTTAAATCCACCAGGAAGAGTAACTTCAACAGGAAGAAAGTCAAAATACAATGTTCTTTCACCTTTTGTATCAACAGTTACAAGCTCCCCCCTAAATTTTGGATTCAATTTTGCATAGATTACTTTTAAATTTGTTGTTTTGCCCGAAAGGGCTGGACCATAATATACAATTTTTACATTAATTTCTTTCTTTTTAGTATCTATGAACATATTTCATTCCTCCAATAAATCTTTAAATGATAATCCTTCTATAATAGATGTATCACCTCCTAACAAATCTCCTATATCTGATACTGGTTGAGTTTTTTCAATCTCCGCAAGAACATTACTTATTAACTTAGCAGTCTTTCTAACTTCTACAAGCAATAAACCAAGCGGAGCATCAGACGAAATAGAAAGGGATAATAAATGGTCCTTAGATATCTTTGAAAGCAAAATCATTTTATCTATACCCTTTACGTATATTTCAGAAAGCTTACCTCCTTTTACTTCCGAAAGAACACTATCACCTAAACCCAAAAGGGCTGCGGACATAGCGCCGAAATTCTCTTCACTTATATCTCCTTCTAATACAGAGGACATTACAATTCCTTCTGTATTTACAACTGCCGCAGCCCTTATATGTGGAACCTTCTTTATCAGTTGATTCAAAAGTTCCTCAACTTTTTCCATCTTTTCACCCCCTTATTCATAAAAGGCACTTAAAATTGAACCACTATGTGATCCTCCATATAAGTTTTCACTATATACAATCTCTTCAATTGTTTCAATAACAAGAAATGGCACTCTCAAATTATCCCAAATAATTTTTTTCTCCTTTACATAATCTTCATCACCAAGCAAAATTCTTCTTACAACATTTTCAAAAATTATTCCACCCGACATTGATTTTAAACTATTTAAAATCCTTGTAGACATCTTATCAACCCCCTCAAATATCTCCTCTTTACTAAATTCCATAAGCCAAATTGTAGAATTTTCATTTACAAATGAATTAACTCTTATTCCTTTTTCTGTTATTGCTAATGGAACTAAGGATTTAAATAAACCAGGCCTAGATTTATCCGCAATTGCAAACTGATAATTAGATAATACCTTTTGAGCCTTAACAGGATCCTTTAATTGACCATCATCTATACCTTTTTTGGATAAAGTATTCATAAGCGCATAAAAAGCAGATTGATCATCCAAGCTAACTATTATATCACCTTTTGCAGATGTTATAACAAATGGTCTTACTGGATGAAAACCATAACTTTGTGATACTGCAATATTATCATTTGTTTGAATTCTTAATATAATTGCATGGTCTGTATAAGCCTTATCTTCAACAATAAATGTTTGATATTCAACTGAATTTAATTTTCCTATTACTCCACCCACTATAAAATTAAATTTATCTTTAATCTCTTCAATAGATAATACTGAATTTTGACCTGCTAAGGGAATTGAACCAGGAATAAGGAACAATAACATATCATTCTTATAAGCCTTAGGCTCATTTAAAATTTCCGAAAATGCGTCCTTAAAAGCCTTTTTTGAACTTAAAGAAAATCCCTTTGCTAAATAATAACTAACTTTTATATCTTTACCAAACATAGCAATTGCTATTCCTTTATTACTTGCAAGCTCATAAGTTATAATATTATCTTGGAAAATAACTATTAATGGCGTATGAGGAAGAATTTGTTTAATACCTTCAATCACCTTTTTATATTCATAATTTCTTGAAATTACAACAATAGCAAATGATACTTCCTTTATTGATAAAGCTTCTAAACCATCCTTTGCTGCTTCAACCCCCGCCATAAATGGTTTATCTGAATGTGAAAAACCTACTGCGAAATTCTTACAGCTTGATGGTAATACTTTACTTTCACTTATACTTAACATAGTGCCAAAATTATAAAGCATACTTTTCTAAAAGCAATAACTTTGCATGCTCAATGCTCTCTTGTGATACAATACCTGATAACATTCTTGCTATTTCAATTATTCTCTCTTCACCTTCAACTTCTTTTATTTGTGTAAAACTATCTTTTTTCGTAATAACAAAATGTTTATGAGATTTACTAGCAATTTGAGGAAGATGAGTAATTACTATAATCTGATAATGATTAGAAAGCTCATATAATTTTTCAGCAACCTTTAATGCAGATTCTCCACCTATACCTGTATCTATTTCATCAAATATAAGTGTTGAAGGGCTTTCTTTACCTGCTATTATAAGTTTTAAAGCAAGCGCTAATCTTGAAAGCTCTCCACCAGATGCTACTTTTTTTAAAGGTTTAGGTGGAAATTCCTTATTTGAAGAAAATAAAAACTCAATTTTATCCTTACCATTATGATTTAATTCAACTTCTTCAAACTTTATTAAAAATTCAACATTCGGCATACCAAGTTCTTTTAAATGATTTATAATTTCCGCTCTAAATTTTTTGCTTGCTCTTTTTCTCCTCATACTAATATCATTTGCTAAATTATTTAACTTATTTTCAACATCCTTTAATTTTAATTTCAATTTTTCAAAGTCATAAGGCAAATTTTCCATATCTTCAATTCTTCTTTTAAGCTCTTGCTTATAATCTATAAGTTCTTCTATACTTTTTGAATACTTCTTTTTTAGTCTATTAAGGAAAAATAAACGTTCTTGAATAGCATTTATACTATTTTCTTCTTCAAATTCAGGTATTTTTGTAAATTCTTTAAGCTCTTTAATTTCATATATTATATTTTCAAGCTTTTGAGCAATAATTTTAAATTCTTCTATATCTGACAAATTTTCCATTTTCCTTAAAACAAAATATAACTTTGAAATTACATTATCCTCTGATTCAAATAAAACCTCATTTAATAATAATTTTGCTTCCCTAATATCTTCAATTTTTCTTAAATAATCTAATTTTTTAAGTAATTCTTCCTCCTCCCCTACACTTAAATTTGCACTTTCAATCTCATTAAGTTGATATTTTAAAAATTCTAATTCTTGTAAGTATCTTTCTTGCTTTTCTTGAATTTCACTAATTGTGTTTTTTAAACTTAACCACTCTTTATAAATTTTTCTATAATTTTCAATCAAATCCTCATTATTAGCATATTTATCAATGATATTTGTTTGATAATCACTATCAAAAACCCTTGATTTTGCATATCTATCAAGAACTTCCATTTGATAACTTTCATCAAATAGCTTATAAGTTTCATATTGTCCATGAATTTCAATGATATTTCTTAAAATATCATTTATTGTTTTTGAAATAACAAGATTGTCATTAGCGTAAATTCTACTCCTTCTTTTATCACCTTCTATAATTCTTCTAATAATTAATATATTATCGTCTAATTCAATGCCATAATTTTCAAATATATTAACATACTCATCTGGAACAATAAGTTGAAGTTCAATTATTGATTTTTGATTAGAGAAAACTTCCCAATCAATTCTATCTCCAAGTGCTAAACTAATTGCTTTAAGTAATAATGATTTTCCCGCCCCTGTTTCTCCCGTTAAAACATTAAATCCCTTATGAAATTCTAAATATGCTTCTTTTACAAGCAAAAAATTCTTAACTTTTAAACTTAATAACATAATTTTTAAAATTTTAAAGGATAAAAACATATTGAGCTTTAAAATTTTCATATGACCACCATAGATATTTTGAGGGATATTGTAGAGAACAAAAAAAGTGGTTTGTTAAAGGTAGATGCCTATATATTCCTATTCAAAGAAGGGCTACTCTTGGAAGTTTCAGGTAAATCTTCAAATAGAGAAGAGGCTATAAAAGATATTATTGAAAATGACTATAAAGATGGCGTTTTTCAAGAAGTGGATACATCTGTATTAATATCATTTCAGGAACCCTTAGACATTTCTAATAAAATACCAAAGAAGAAAGGCAGAGAAATAAAATTAGATGAAAGTTTAATTAAGAAAATTGAAGAAATTAAAATAACTATTCCAAGTCTTAAAAAATGCTTAATCGGTAAAATAAAAGGTGAAATTTTAGCTTATGTAGGATTTAGTGAGGAGGAAATTGAAGATATTGTTAATAGCATTGAAACAATTTATGAAAAGTTTTCTGATATGAATGAGATTATTTTGGGCTCTGAAAAATCCGTTTCTTTTATAAGGTTCAAGGGTGATATGTTTATACTTTGTATATTAGATAGTTTAGCAAATGTAGGTATTTTAAGAGTGCTTGTAAGCGGGTTGTTAAAATGAGCGAGAAAAAAGATGTTATAAGACTTGAAGGAACAATAAAAGAGGTATTACCAAATGCATTATTTAAGGTAAAACTTGATAATGGAATGGAAGTTTTAGCATATCTTTCTGGAAAAATGAGAATTCATTATATTAAAATTGTTCCTGGTGATAGGGTTATTGTAGAGCTTCCTGTTTATGATTTAAGTAAAGGAAGGATTGTTTATCGCTATAAATAAGGCGATTTAGATATTCAAGATATTTTAAGGCAACTTCCCTTGAAAAAATAATTATAATATTTTCATCATTATCATTATCAGCATTTGAAGAAAAATTATATGAGCCAGTTATTACGATTTGACTATCAATTACAATAAATTTATTGTGCATATTTCTTGGATTATTATCAAGATAAACTTCCATCTTTTGTTTTTTAAATTTTTCATATTCAGAGAATTTACTAATTTGGCGCTTTTCAAATACTCCCCTAACTTTAACATTTCTTTTATAAGCATCAATCATAGCATTTCCTATTCTTTCATGTGTAAATGAGAAGGAAGCAAAATCAATAGTTTTTTGAGCATCATTTATAAGTTGCACTATTCTTCTACTTGGCTTATCTTGTGGAGAAAAATAATTTTCAATTTTAATCCCATCAACTTCTATTATATTATTTCCAATTTTTTTCTTATCCCTTGAAAATCGCTTTTGATAGAACATTTGATAAAATTCACTTAAATAATTTTTAGCAAGTAGTCTTGAGCGTATAATTACTACATTATTATCATTTTTAAAAATGTCATTATCTGTCCAATTCATAGAACCTGTTATTACAATCTCACTATCAATAACCGCAAATTTATGATGCATATAACTTTCTAAATTTTGAAAAACTACTTCAATTTTATTATTCATAATTTCTCTTAATGCTTTATAATCCGCATTTTTCTCATCTGTTACAACTTTCACATCAATTCCCCTTTTTTTAGCAGATATTAAAGCCTTTGCAATTTCTTCATTTCCAATTTCAAACACCGCTAAATAAATACTATTTTTGGCATTATCAATATAAAACTTTAAATTTGGTATAAGATCGTCATAGCGAGTAAATAGAACTTTTATAAATTCCGTAGATTGAACAACTTCATATTTTTTTTCAAACTTACAACTTCGAGATAGAGAAGATATTGAAACAATAATAGCTATTATTAAAATCAGAAAAATCCTTTTCATGTCTTTAATATCTCCCTTTTAATTTCAGAAATCAAAAATCCTTGATTATAATAACTTTCAATTTTTTTCTCTAAATTCCTATAAAATTCTTTTGCTTCTTCATCTGTTAAATCTTCCGTAATTCTTTCGTTATCATAAACCCATTCAAATAAGTGTTTCATTTCCCTTTCTTTTAAATTAAAACATCTATCAACATTATAAAAAGTTTTTTCTATTACTTCATCTATGCTTATATTTAATATCTCACTTGCTTTTTGATAAACAAATTTAACATTTTTGGGTTGATTTATCTCACCTTTTAAAGAAGGAGGCACTAAATAGGGACTATCTGTTTCAAAGAAAACATTTTTTAATTTTGTTATCTTTAAGGCATTTTGAATATGAGGATTTTTATAAAGAATCATACCAGAAAATGATATATAATAATTTCTATCTAAAATTTTTTGGGCAATTTCTTCATTTGCACTAAATGAATGAAATACAACTGACTTTAAGTTATATTCTTTTAAAATATCAAGTGCTATTTCAAAAGCTTTAAATGAATTTTTTACATCTCTAAGATGTAATATAACAGGCAATTGATAATGTTGAGCAATTTCTAATTGTTTTTTAAATGCTTCAATTTGCTTATCTTCACTAAACTTATTCCAATAAAAATCCAATCCAATCTCACCAATTCCTATAACTTTTTCATTTTCAAGTAATTCTTCTATTTCTCCAATTTTATCTATTTCATCTATACTATTTGGATGAATACCAATTATTGCATAAACTATTTCAAACTTATTTGATATTTCAATAGCTCTTTTTGAAGATTCAATATCATATCCAACACAAAATATCCTTTTTACATTTTCTTTAATAGCATTATTAATAATCTCTTCTCTTTTTGAATATAAACTTTGCTCATTTAAATGAGCATGGGTATCAATAAAAAATTTCATTTAAAGCCATAATTTTAAAGTTTTCAATACAACTTACTTTTAGTGATATTGAATTTTGAAAGGTATTTCCTTATAAGCAAGCTTGAAGTATAAGTTGCCATAATTCCTATTTTTTTATATTCTGAATAAATTGCTGAATTTATACACTCTTTATAATTTTCAAAAATTTTGAAATTATTATAATTCGCATATTTTAGGCGAACTGCCATATCATATGCTCTATTACCTGTTATAAAAATAAAAGTTGAATTTATATTTTCTTCAAAATCAACATCCCAAAGCCAAGAAACATCATGCCCATCTGCTGTCCAATCATTTATAGAAATTATTATTAAGTCAAAATTTTCTTCCTTTGCCATTCTTAAAACCTCATTAAAACCTACTGGATTTTTTACAAGCATTAAAATAATTTCCTTATCTTTATAATGCAAAATTTCATTTCTTGAAAAAACAGACTTAAAATCCTTTATATTTTCGAAGAATTCATTTATTTGAAAATTTAGTAAATTACATATCAAAAGTGAGCAAAGAACATTATAAGCATTATAAAAACCTTGAACATTCACAAAATAATAATTTTGACCAATTTTAAGCTCCATGCCCCTTAAACCATATGTTTTAATATCATCCACTTGTATATAATTTTCTGGATTTTTAAAACCACATTTTGAACATTCATAATTTCCAAGATGCGAATAATAAATTTTTTTATAACTTAAAGGGATTCTACAATTTGGACAATAATGACTATCACTTGCATTTTCTATATTATTTAATCTTGAGTAGCTTAAATTTAATCCATAAAAGTAAGTATTAAAATCCTTAAAAATAAAAGCCAAAGATGGGTCATCGGAATTTATTACAAATTTTGTATTTTTCAAGTATTTAAAATGTTCCTTCCAAAGTGTTTTTATCTTATTAACTTCTGTATATCTATCAAGCTGATCTCTAAATAAATTTGTAATTGCAATAATATCTGGCTCTCTATATTTTATAACTCTATTTATGTGAAATTCATCAACTTCAAAAACTCCGATATTTCCAATATTTTCAAAAAAACTGGTAGCAATTCCATAAATCAAATTAGAGCCTGTTTTATTATTAGTGATATTATATTTTTTGGATAAGCAATGGGAAGTTAAATTGCTTGTTGTAGTTTTACCATTCGTGCCTGTTATGAGAATGTATAAATCTAATTTTGAGAGAGCTTTTTTTAAGAAATTTTTATCTAAGCTTAAAATGAATTTTCCTGCAAATGTTGAACCATCTCCAAGTCTTAAAAATTTTATCATATCTTTTATAAATTTCCCAATTTTATATTCTAACAACATAGAAAATTTTAAGGTTTCAATATCCTTTAAAATTTTGGATTATGGCAGTAATTCCAGAAGAAAGGAAAGCTCTAAAAGAAATAAAAATTGAAATAGATAAATCAAAAGTTTTTGAAGAAGAGGAAAAAGTCGCCTTAGAATTTCAAAAGTTCGTAGAAATTCCAGGTTTTAGAAAAGGAAAAGCACCACTTTCCTTAGTAAAGCAAAAGTATTATAATAATATCAAAGAAGAAGCATTAAGAAGCGCAATTAGAGAAAAAATAAATGAGCTAAAAAATGAATATGAAATAATTTCTGATGTAAATGTAAAAGATATTTCTGAAAATGAAAATAATTATGAAATTTTAATTGAATTTGAAGTTATTCCAAATATTGAAATTCCCGATTTAACAGCTATTGAAGTTGAAAAGAAAATTTATAGAGTTTCTGATGTAGATGTAGCAAATTACATAGAAGAATTAAGAAAGAAATTTTCAGAAGAAGTAAAGGTGGAAGAAAACAGAGAAATTCAAGAAGATGATATTATTTTAGCAATTATGGAGGATTATGATAAGGATGGAAATTTATTATCAAAGGAAGAAGTTTATATTGAATATAAGAAGGATGATTTAGATGAAAGGTTATATAATGGTTTGATAAATAAAAAAGTTGGAGATAGTGTTGAGATTAAATTTGATGATGGGACAAAACAAGTTTTTAGAATTTTAGAAATTAGAGTTAGGAGATTGCCTGAATTAAATGATGAATTTGCCCAAATGAATGGTTATTTAGATTTAAATGAAATGAAAGAAAAAATAAGAGAGCAACTTGAAAAGGAAGCACAATTAAGAAGTGAATTTGAGTATGAAAGCCAAATAATAGATAAAATTTATGAAATGTATCCATTTGAAGTTCCAAGAAGGCTTGTTATAAATGCTTATCAAGATATAGTAAAAAGTATGGAACCACCGAAGTTTAACAGTAAAGAAGAAGAAAAAGCATTTCAAGAGCAAGTTTTAAGCTTTGCTTATAAGTCAGTAATAAGGGATTTGATATTAAGAAAAATCATAAAGGATAAAAATATAGAAGTAAGTGATGAGGATATTTTAGAGTTTCTTAAATTAAGAGGAGAAGAAAACCCACAAGAATATTTAAATAGAAGTAAAGCTCGGGGGCAATATGAAAATTTAAAAGAAAGTGTAAGAATTAAAAAAGCTTTTGATTATATCAAGAACTTAGTAAGGACAAAAGTTATAGTTGAATGATATTCTTAATAAATTTTAGTATAGATTCCTTAATATCTCAACTTGAAAATGAAGGCACAACAATTTCAATTATATTTTATGATTTACAAAAAGATAGTGTAATTTATAGTTATTATCCAAAAAGAAGATTACCTCCCGCTTCTATTCAAAAAATTATCACAACATTTACTGCTTTAAAAGTTTTTAAGCCAGATTTTACATTTAAAACATATTTCTTTAAGCATAAAAATGATTTATATATTTTTCCTAATGCAGACCCACTTTTAAGAGATAGCGATTTAAACATTATTGCAAAGAATTTATATAATTTAGGTTATAGGGATTTTTCTAAATTATATTATGATGATAGCTATTTCACAAAAAGTAGATATCCACCTGGTTGGTTTTGGAATGAATTAGAAGAAGCATATGCTCCACCAATTTCTCCCCTTGTCTTAAATGAAGGGGTATTCTCTTTGGTTTATAAAACTATTCCAAAGCACAACTTTAATAATTTATATACTCGGATAGTAAAGTCAAATAAATTTGATTATCAAATAGTTAATGATACAGTAGTTGTTTATGGTGATTTTTCAAGATATAGAAGCTTAACATTTCCACAAAAAGAACCTGAACAATTCTTTATATGGTCATTTAAAAATGCTTTAAATAAAGCAAATGTAAAAGTTGATAGTGTTGTTGGATTTAAGAAACTTCCAGAAGATGCCCAATTAATTTATACTTATGATTCAAAACCAATTGATAGTATTTTAAAATATATGAATGTTGAAAGTTCAAATTTAATAGCGGAAATGATTTTAAGAAGTATTGGGGTTTGGATTTATTCTATTGGAGATTGGCAAAATTCAATAAAAGCGGTTAAAAACTTATTATATATAGAAGGAATTGATACAAGTTTTGTTATGATTGATGGTAGTGGTCTTTCAAGATATAATTTAATTTCTCCTTTTACTTTTATAGAAATTTATAAATCCGCATATAAAGATAAAGCTTTATTTAATAGGCTTTTAGGAGTTATGGTTGAACCAGGAGAAGGAACATTAAAAAATAGATTAAAGGAATTAAAAGGAAGATTGAAAGCAAAAACAGGAACTTTAAAAAATACAATATCTTTAACTGGAATTATTGATGAAAAAATAGCATTTTGTGTTATTATTTATGGATTTTCTGGAAATTTCAATAAATATAGAAATATTCTTGATAGAATTGTTTTAATGCTCGGGGCGGGACTTGAACCCGCAAGCCCGAATGGGCAGTAGGTTCTGAGCCTACCGCGGTTGCCAATTTCGCCACCCGAGCAAGTTAAAAATTTTAAAGTATTAAGCTTTAAAATTTTCTATTATCTTTTTAATTTTATATCCCCAAAGCGAAAGTGGATATGCACTTGTTTATGCTAAAAAGTATGAGAATAAAAAAACCGCATCAGGTGAAATTTATAAATCTAATCTATTAACCGCTGCACATCCATATTTACCATTTGGGACTATGGTTGAAGTTATAAATTTAAAAAATAATAAAAAAGTTGAAGTTAAAATAAATGATAGACTTTTACCAAAGGGAGGAGTAATTATTCATCTTTCAGAAAAAGCGGCAGAGTTATTGGATATTAAAGGAAAAGAAAAGGTTAAAATTATTGTAAAGAAGATACCTGAGGGAAAGGAGAATTTTATCCAAAGGGGTTATGCAAGTTGGTATGGAGGAAAATTTCAAGGTAGAAAAACCGCATGTGGTATAATTTTTGATACATATAAATATTATGCAGCTCATAAAACATTACCTTGTGGAACAATAGTAAGGGTTAAAAATTTAGAAAATAATAAATCAGTTGAAGTAAAAATTGTTGATAGAGGACCATTTAAGAAAAATAGAATCATTGACTTGTCTTATAAAAGTGCAAAGGAAATAGGAATAATTAAAGATGGAGTAGGACTTGTTGAAATTGAGGTTGTAAAATGGCCCTATTAGTAATTGCTCAATTTCTTGTAGGACTTGCAGACCAAATTTATATAATAACTATTCCATTTCTTGTAATTTCAATAGAAATTTATAATGCTTCACTAAAAGCAGGAATTGTTAGTTTTATTGAAACATTACCATTTTTAACAATTAGTTTTTTGGCAGGTATTTTAGCTGATAGATATAATAAAAAGTATTTACTAATAATTTCGGTTTTGTTTTCTGGTTTATTTTTATTAATAATTCCAATTTTTAGCACAATAAATAAACTAAATTGGATAATTATAGCTATTACTGGCTTTTTAGTTTCTTCATTTTCTACATTATATCCACCATCCAGAGATGCTTTAATACCAATTTTAGTCAAGGATAAAGATAAATTATTTTATTATAACGCAATTGTTCAAAGCTCTTATCAATTTGCCCTTTTTATTGGAGGCCTTTTACCACCGATAATTCTCTATCTAAAAAATGACTTGATATTTCTTATACTCTTAGATGCAATAATTCTTATTCTAACTTCATTTTTAATTTACCCTATAAACTACAATGAAAATAACTTTATGAACAAAAAAAGCTCAATCCTTGATGATATAAAATCATTTATAAGTATTCTTAAAAAGGAACGCTCAATTCTTAACTTAGTAATTTTAACAGCTCTTGATAACTTTTTTATTATGGGTTTGACAACAATTGGAGCAAGTTTATATATTAAGAATTATCTTGGACTTTCTGCAAAGGAATTTGCTCTCTTTAATGCACTATTATCTTTGGGTTGGTTCCTTAGCGCTATTATTCTTTCAAGAATTAAAATTAAAACAAGTGAAGTAAATTTGTTAAGATGGGGTATATTTCTTGATGGATTTACTTATATTCCCTTTTTCTTTATAAATGATTTTAAAACTTCTTTAATTTTTATATTCATTCATGGACTTGTAATTCCACTTATTACTATTTCAAGAACGACTCTTATTCAAAAACATGTTGGTGAGGAGTTTAGAGGAAAAGTATTTTCACTTATTTATATTGCTGTAATTGGATTTATGTCATTGTCTGGATTGTTTATGGGTATTTTGGGTGAATTTTTAAGTCCTAATTATCTATTCTTAATTGGTGGAATTGGAGGCTCTATTATTGGTATTATTAGTTTTAGCCTTAAAATTTTCAATTGAACTTTTTTGAATTTTTATATTACCTACCCGCTATTATAATTGGAATTACTTTTCATGAATATGCTCATGCATTGGCAGCAGATAAACTTGGCGATTATACCGCAAGGCTTGAAGGCAGATTAACACTAAACCCTATAAAACACATAGATATTATAGGATTTATAGCTCTTCTAATTCTTCACTTTGGATGGGCAAAGCCCGTTCCAGTTAATATATACAATTTAAGAAATCCATCAAGAGATATGATTATAATAGCTTTTGCAGGTCCCCTTTCAAATGTCATCATCGCTTTTATATGCTTTTTACTTTTAAAATTCTTTCAAGAGCCATATATTATTAAATTTCTTTTAGCATCAACTCTCACAATTAATATATTCTTATTTGCATTTAATTTAATTCCTTTACCACCGCTTGATGGCTGGCGCATATTATCTGGATTTTTCCCAAATCTAATGTTTGATAAAAGGATTGAGACTTATGGATTTATTATGCTTTTATTTGTGATATTTTTCTTAAAAGGAGTTATTGTAAGTTATTTAAGTTTTGTAAGTAATTTAATGATTAGTTTATTTTCTATGTTAGTGCCATTTTAAAACTTTATTTCGATATTGGCTTGATAAAAGTTGTTTTTATTTTTTATGAAATAAAATCTTCCTTTGTAGTTTTTTAGACTTTCTAAAACTTTTGAAATTTTTCCTTTATCTGTAATTTCAATCTTTCCATTCTCTCCTTCAAATTCAATATCTTCTAATTCAACATAAACATTCTTCTCAAATACATCTATTTTATGATAATAAATTTCAATTTTAGAAGGCAAAGTTTTTCTTAAAATTTCATATTTTATATTCCTTGAAAGATTATAAAGCTCATTCATAAAAATTCTATCCTTTTTATTCCCAAATCCTACTCCATACATTTCAATTTCTTTATTACAAGGTTTTTGAATAATAATTTTAAAAGTTGGTAAGTCCGTTGGAAGTGGAGTTTCTTCAAAGTCAAAATTTTTCTTTTTGCAAATTTCCTTAATATAATCGTAAATTTTTTTATCTAAAATTCTTACTTCATAAAATTCAAAATCCTTTCTAATGATTGCCTTATCATTTTTTAAATATAAGTATTCTTCATAAATTCCAGCAAATCCACCTTGCAATATAAATATAGCAGAAAATTCATTAAGAGGAGGCGCCATAAAGCCCCCTAATTTACAACAATTTTCCCTTTATAAATTTTATCCTTCATTCTTAAATTGTAAATATAAATTCCTGGTTTAAGTTGTTTATTCTCAACAATTTTACCATCTATACCATACAGCTTAAATTCATAATTTTTATTTTTACTAATTAACTTTATATTTCTCCTATCAACAACAATTTTAAATTCATCATTTATATTTTCAACAATATCAGATGCAGGTGCTATTGTAAATCTATAAATTATATCTTGACCTCCAAGTTCCTTTGACACCACTACAAGAGCTCCATAATTATATCCAGTAAAGTCATAAATAACGTCAATTGAATCACTATTACCTGTAATATCATTTATAACTGGACCAGGAACCCTTATTAAATAAACCTTAGCGCATCCAATACATTGCTTAAATTTCATTATTATTCTTAAATTTCCACTATATGGTCCAAGCCTTATATATTGAGTTCCACCAGGATTTTTGATAGGAATAAGTTGATTGCTATCTGTTTTTGGATAAGAAGTTATATTCCTAAATAAACTTGAAGTAATATATAAATTACCTTCACTATACCTATAACCTACTCCATCATTCCATCTACTACCTGTAAAAAATCTCCAAATAGCATAATAAGATAAAATTTCATCTTGTGGTTTTGAATAATTAAGTGAAAGAACATCAAATATGTCAATTAATGTATTATTTCCAGAAACAATTCCCATTTGATACCATATATCTTTCATAGGTTGCTGGCTATTTCCTAAATACTCATATATAAAATATGGAAATATGGCTCCTGCATATTGATAAAGATTACTGAATGTATTTATAGGATAATAGGTAGTTGTTAAAGGACTTGGATTGGTGCTTTGATAACCTATATAATCATTTATATCAGGATAAACCATATCCTCCATCCAAGTAGATGTATTTTCATAAAACCAAGAACCATCATAAGCAGTATAAGCAAATTGAATAGCATGATGAAATTCATGAGCTACTGTAACTCTTAAAAGATCCCATCCATACTGATCTATACCAGTGCCAATTACAATATAACTTGTAGCTCCTTCTGTTCCATATCCAGAATAACTATATTCAGGTGCTGTATAACCCAAAACACCAGAACCCAAACTCTTAATATACATATCATATCTATTATCTCCACCTTGGTTGTTATCAGGAGGAGGGGCAAACCATCCAAATTCCACTACTTCTTTTTGCCAAGAGTATTCAGCATATACTGCGACACTTTCGGCATATGCAGGACTTACTGCGTCAGTTCCACTTGTTGTATAGTGAATGATAAAATGAGGTGTTTGAATAGTTTGTTCAGGACCACTTAGGGTAGGTCTTGCAAGGATATGATAGTTTCCACTTTGGAAATTCTGTAACATTTGAGGTGTTAAACATCTTTCACTTATAATAAAATTTATAATTAAAATACTCATATGAAAATTTTAAAGCCAATATTACTTTGAAAGTTTGTTTATTGCCAAACCATTTTAATATTTTGCTTTAATAAGAAGGTAATTAGATTTCTATCCAACCAGAACTTAACTTCACGATAAATCTCAATTTCACCACAAGTTTTTCCTTCAATTTTAAAAACCACCTTTTGATTGTCTAACTGATGCTTACCTCTTGATTTAGAGTTTTCAACTTTTATTAATTCGGTTAAAATAAACCTTTCTCTTTAATTACCAAAAAATCAACTTCACCACTATTAAACAATCCTTTTTTCTCAACTTTCTCATCAATCTAATCATCTGAAGTTTTCTCTTATAATATATTTTGTTTTTTAAACAATTAATACAACCCAAAAAGATTTTACTTAAACTAACTGCCTTAAATTCTACATCTTCTTTAAATCTTTTTTCTCCATATAAAAAAACTTGCCATTTTTTCTCACCACTTAATTACGTCCTTCTTAGCTCTCGGATCAGCTCTAAATTCCTTACCTATTCCTAATGCTTCTCATTCCCTTGCTTTTTTTGAAGACATTGCTCTTCTTTTCTTCCTATGCATATTTTATTATCAGAAGCTCCTTTGTTTTTTTAATATGGCTATAATTGGTTCTCTTACGATTTACTCCAATTCTTTTTTCTCCCTGTCCCATTGTATAGTGAGATTCCAGTTCAACTATTTTACAATCCTTATACCATTCTCTTATAGTTGGAGCATCATTATATGAAAGTATAAAACCTCCCTTATGATAGTTTAATAATATATCCCTTAAAAGTTCATGATTAAAATTATTATGATGAATCGGAAAATTCCTCAGTGCTACCAGGTCCTAAATAATAAGGAGGATCACAATAACATTTTCAAATGAATCACAAAGAATTTCTGACTTTTTCAATCATTCTTTTATATGTTTCTTTGTTAGCATAAACACTTGACATCCATCCTAAAAAACCAGGACCATAAGATAGATTATGATTAAAATAATAATAGGCTGCTAACTTTAAAGATGGCAACTTTTCTAATCCCAACCAATGTCTTTTTAGTTTCTCTTTTACTTTTTGATATGTTTCCTTATCTGGACTTAATTTAACTAACTCTTGATAAAGTTCCTCAGGTCTTTCAATTTGAATTTGCCAATAATTAACCAAGATATCAAAAATATCAAATCCTATTACTTCTATATTTAATTCCTTAGCTACCGCTATTTCCAAAGAGCCACCACCAAAAATGGGGAAATCAATCTTTTAACATTATCTGGTAAATATTCTACAATATAACCAACCGCCCAACTTTTACCTCCCGCATATCTTAAAGGAGAACCTAAATACCTTTTATATTTTTTGTTTTTACCCTTTAACTTATTTAAAAAATACTCTTTTAGGTTCAATCTTATTGGAAAAAGTTGATTTAAGGTTTTCATAAAAGTTTTAAATTTTAAAGTATTGGGTTTAAAATTTTCATATTCACAGAGAATTAACTTTATTTTCAGTAGTTATTGGAACTATATTAGCTATTATATTTGCTGGAGCTAATGCTTATCTTGGACTTAAAGCAGGTATGACAGTTTCTGCAAGTATTCCAGCAGCAGTTATATCTATGGCAATTATGCAAATTATATTAAGAAGAAATTCAATCAAAGAAAATAATATCGTCCAAACCATTGCATCTGCTGGTGAATCTTTGGCAGCGGGTGTTATATTTACAATTCCTGCATTTTTATTATTAAACTATAATGTTGATTATTTGTATATTTTTATAGTTGCTTGTGTAGGAGGCATACTTGGAGTTTTAGCATTCATACCATTTAGAAAGCGATTTATAGAAGAGGAAGATAAGGTTTTGCCATATCCAGAGGGAAGAGCGTGTGCGGAAGTTTTATTAAGTCCTTCAAGAGGAAAAGATGTTATTTATATTATAGTTGGTTTTGTATATGGTTTTTTAACAAGAATTTTAATAAATGTATTTTCATTTTTAAAGTCAAGCTTTTCATTTATAATTGATAAATTTTCTCAATTTTCAATAGAATTATCGCCCGCTTTAATAGGTGCAGGATATATATTAGGTTTAAAAATTAGCTCTTATATTTTTACGGGTGGAATTTTAGCGTGGTTTGTATTAATTCCACTTATCTCATATCTTACAAGCAATTATGATTTTTATAATGTTTGGAATAATTATATTAGGTATATTGGAGCGGGTGGTGTTTTGGTAGGTGGAGTTATTAGTTTTGCTAAAAATTATAAAGCATTTGAAACATTTTTAAAATTTAGAATAAGTAAAGATGATTTACCTTTATTTTTTATACTTCCAACATTTTTGCTTTTAATCCTTGTTCTTTATATAACTTTTAAGTTCAATATCCTTGGTATTATATTGGCATTTATTTTTGCTATAATTTTTACAGGAATTTCTGGAAGAATTGTCGGTATTGTTGGAAGTTCATCAAATCCAATATCTGGAATGACTATTGCAACTCTTTTAATTGTTTCAATTATAATAAAGAACGTTGGATATACAGGATTTGAGGGAATTTTTATAGCTATTACAATTGGTGCTATTGTTTGTATTAGCGCAGCAATTGCAGGTGATATTTCACAAGATTTAAAAACAGGATTTTTGGTAAATTCAAGACCTATAAATCAAGAAATTGCTCAAATAATTGGAGTTTTAGCTTCTTCTATTGTAATTGGATATATTTTGATATTGTTAAACAAAGCATATGTTATTGGTTCAAAGGAACTTTCAGCACCACAAGCAACATTAATGTCCATTATATTAAAAAGCTCATTTGAAGGGAATTTGCCTTGGATTTTATTATTAATTGGCGGGGTTATAGCAATTATATTTGAATTAATTAATATAAATGCATTAGCAGTTGCAGTTGGTTTATATTTACCCCTTGATTTATCAACTTCCATATTTGTTGGAGGATTATTCTCAAAGATATTTCATAGAAATTATGGAGTAATTTATAGTAGTGGTGTTATTGCAGGAGATAGCTTGGGTGGAATTATATCTGCAATTTTTATTGTTATGGGGTTGAAGTTTTTTATTTTTGGGTTAAATGAGTTATTTAGTTTAATTTTTGTGTTATTTGGATTTGTTATATTACTAATTTTAAATTTTAAAAGATACTAAACTGCTTTATCAAAGCTTGCTTTACCTTCTTTATAACTAATAATGTAAAAATTAAGGAAAGGTAATATTCCAATTGATTTACTTTTTATAGCTATTTTATTTTCATAAAATTCAGGTGTATAGGGTGAAAGTATATTTTGCAAACTTGGATTTGTCATAATTTTAAGAAATTCCTCAGGTAAATAATACTTTAAATTCCTTGTCAAGCAAACCTCCATCTTAGTTTATCACTTTTGTTTAAACTTCAAAGCTTTTTCATAGTAAAAGCACTTCTGCTTACAACACCGGCAAAAGAAATAGAAATTTTATTTTCTTCTTTACTATCCAAAAACCAACCATTTTTCCCATTCCATAAAAATTCACAAAATTCTGTTTCCGTAAAAAAATCACTACTTAAAGGAAAGCTTGTTCTTATATAAAACATATCCTTCTCTTTCCAATCTTCATTAAGTAGCTTAGAAATTTCATCTGCATATTTGTTTGAAATGATTTTCCATTCCTTGATAACATTTATATTTTCCTTATATAACTCTAAAATTAATTTTGCTGGATTATACATTTTTTCAACTTCCGATAATTTTTCAAGAGCATCTATTTTTTATTTATTTTCTTTAAAAAAAAGAAGTATTTTGAAGATTACGAGATTTTAGAAGCTCCTTCCTCTTATCCTCGCTAAAAGAATAAGATAAATAGACAGAATTTTTTTGTTCGTATATGAACTTAAAGCAAAGTAAATATTTTTTCATCTCACACTTCTTTGGCATTCTTTTTAAAAGCTTTAAAATTATCATATGTCTGAACAAGAAATTTTAGAGATAATAAAAAGACATCCAGAGGTTATATTAGAAATTATAAAAAAAGAAGAAATTGTAAGAAAAAAACATTTAAAAATTTTGTATTTGAAACTTAAAAAAGAGATAAAATTAGAGTTAGAAAAGATAAGGAAAGAAATTGAAGGTAAAATAACTATTGAAAGAGAAAAATTAAGAAATGAACTTGTTAAATGGGTTTTAGGAACATTTTTGGCTCAAACTATTGTTATAATAATTTCCATTATAGCATTAATTGTAACTCTATTAACCATAAAGCTTTAAAATTTCAATATGCTAATTTTACTATTAACCCAAGAAAAAGGCTTTGAAGAGCAAATACAAGAAGCGTCAGAGTTTGAAGTAATAGCATACTATAAGCCCTATATCCCATATAATTATAGTCCTTTAAATGAGCTTAAATTTGTATTTTCTCAAATTAATAAAAATGAAGCTATTAATATGATAAATGAGCTTCCAAATTATGTTTATCCAAAAGACAGCCTACTTGCAATTGATAAATTAAAAAAACTAAAAGATGAACCAAAAGGAATTAGAGATATTATTTTAGATGCACTTATATTTGAAGGGAAAGATTATGAAGCATCATATAATAAGGCGTTTTCTATAATAAATAGTAACACGGTTTTAACATTTGAGAGAATTGCTTATAAAATTTATATATTTTCTGCATTAAATAGTGGAAAATATAAAGATGCATATAGTATAGCAAATTATGTAATTGAGAACTTTCCAGAAACTGATTCAATTGTTTATCTTGCTTGTGCAGAAGCATTTTATTATGCAAACCAGTATGATAAAGTGGATTTTTATTCATCTAAATTATATGATAATTCTGATAATAACTTAAAAGTTTTAGCACTCTATTTAGGTGGATGGAATAATTTACATTTAAAGCGATATAATGAAGCTTTAAGCTTATTAAATAGAGCATATTCTTTATCAAGTGATGAATTTTTAAAAACAATTTTACAGATAGGTATAGCGGTTGCTAAATTTAACCTTGGAGATAAAACAACTGCTTACAATTCAATAATTTCAATAAATGAGAATTTATTTAAAAAAGAAGCAAGAGCAGAATTACTTTATTACAGAGGAATAATTGCTTTTTACAATAAAAAGGATGATATTATAGCAGAAAGAGATTTTTCAAGATTTGTTCAAGATTTTCCAAAGGACCCAAGAGCTCCATTTATTGCTCTAAAACTTTCAGATTTATATAGATTTAAGGGGGATTTAAAAAATGCTATTTCTAACCTTGAATGGATAAGAGCTAATTTTGGAAAAATTCCAGAAAAGGAAAATGCATTATATCTACTTGGAGAATTATATTTATCACAAGAAGATTATCAAAAAGCCTTATATGCTTATTTACAACTTATGGATGAATTTCCAACAAGCTCATATATATCAACTGCAAAAATTAGGGCAGAACAAATTTTATCAAAGCTTGCTACTGATGATGAAAGCTATATTGAAACATTTAAAAGATATTTTCCAACAAGTCAATCCTTAGGGGATGTATATTATTATTGGGGTGGGAAATATCTGAATGATAAAAATGAAGAAAAAGCAAGTTATTACTTTTATAAATTGGCATTAGAATTTCCTGAACATCCGAAAGCAAAAGAAAGTATATTTATAGCAGGACAATTATTTTTAAAATTACAAAAGTGGAAAGATGCTAGTGAAACATTCAGGCGTTTAATTAGATTATACCCAAATCATGAAAGAATAGGTGATGCATATGGAGGGCTTGCACTTGCTATGTTAAATCAAAATAATCCAGAAGGTGTTGTTCAATTTATAACAAAGGCTTTAAATGAAGATAGGGGAAAGTTATCTGAGTACGATAAAGGAGTTATGTATATGTATCTTGGACTTGCTTATGAGAATCTTGGGAATTTAGAAAAAGCAAGAGAATATTTAGAAATGGCAAGAAATCAATTTTTTGGAGTTGGTAGAACTGACATGTTAGACCAAGTTAATCAATATCTTGATCAAATTCCAAGATAATTAGTTTATTTTTCACATAAAAATATCGTGCAAATTCCAAAATTTAATTCAATAAGTTTAATTCTCTTAAAACCTACACTTTTTATAATTTCTATAAATTCTTCCCTTTTTGGAAAGTTAAAAATTGAGTTATAAAGGTAAATGTAAGGCTCTTTATCTCTTATAAATATTTTTGCAATAGGGGGTAAAATATGTTTTATAT
>JAUQPS010000129.1 GCA_030550205.1 bacterium | reverse complement strand
ATTTTGAATCGTCAGTTAAATCTATGTCAGCATACTTTACTTTGATTTTTATTTTGCTTATTAACTCAGGCTCCTTTATCTCAAATTCATGATGAAAGTTCCCATATTCGTCATATCTAAATACCCAGTCAACGTTTGGATATATGTCCTTTATCCTTACTTTCCTATAGCTCTTTACAAAGAGTATTCCCTCTGGACAGTGCTCTAAATAATAGTTCTCATATCCAGCTACCTCTTCTTCATATATTATGTTCTCTTTCTTTATCTCTCCATCTATAAGCTCATAGTCTATTCTCGCATAGTGAAATACTGTTTTCTCTCTTGAATTAAATAGTCGATCTTTGCTTTTTGTACTTTCTTTCTCTTCTACGTCATATATTACATAGCTTAACCCTTTTTGCGTTATAAATATATTCATTTTTCCATTTCTCGAATAGAATATTACTTCTTTTGCTTCTCCTCCTTCTGTAGTAGCAACTTGCCCTTTGTTTGGTGTAAATCCTTTATAGTGATAAAAATTTAACTGCCCTATAGCATTTAAATTATAGCTTATAATTAGTAAAGTAAAATTTAACATCTTCATGCCTCCTTTATTTTCTCTCAGATAAGTACTTCTCAATAATATCAACAAAAATTTCTGACTTTGTTATCTTCTTTACCATGTATTTAACTATATCCTTATAAGACCAATACCTAAACATTACATACTTCGGATCTTTAGGATCCTTATGAAACATAATTTCACCAATGCAAAGATCATCATACTCATCACCTTTATAATAATCTAAAACCCTTACTCTATATTTACCTTTTGGAAGACTTATACCAGCATGGTAAAATACTCTTTCTTTAATTTTAGGAAGTTCTATAATGTGTTTTATAGATTTATTATTTTTATCAAGACCAGTAATTTCTATTTTAGCAGCAGAAGCATTGGCAAAAGCCATGCTCATTTTAAGAAAATACGAGTAACCAAAAATTTCAAATGGAGTTCCCCAATCATCTGGAGGAGTTTCACCTCCCAACCATATCCCACCATCATAAAATCTTGTTCCGGGAAATCTATTTTTTAAGAATCCATTTATTATACTAATACCCAAAACATCATTTTCTAATTCTACATCTACATATCTTAATGTATCTTTTTTTAGATTTGTGCACCAGGCAGTTCTTGGATCTTTATCAAATAATCTTTGAGGACTAAAATCAGTTTCTATTACTTCTTTAGCAATTTCTATCAAAACATTTCTTCCCCTCTTATCTCTATAATTACCTACACCATATTCAAAAACCTTGGTCTTTTCAGGTATATATGATGAATATCCAATAATTTTTACATTTTCAGCAGGAGAATAATATCCTGAAGAGACATTAAAAATATCATAATCATAATGACTATGGTAAAATTGCAATATTTCATTATTTTCTGGTTCATAGTCGGTTTTAAATAATAGTATATCTTTCCATAATAGTATATTTTCCCAATTAATACCTTCCTTAATTTCTTCATAAGTTTGTTCCCGAATTTCTTCATAAGCTTTAAATACTAAAAATTCTTTAATTTTTCCTTTCCATTTTCCTCCAGGTCCTATAAGATAATCTTGAGATATGTGTACACCTCCCTCGCCAGAAGTTCTTTGAGCAGGAGCATTATATTTTACAATAACTTTTGAAATAGATTGTGGATTAAATATTAGATTGTAAAAAATGTATATTTTAATCTTAGTTAATGGCATATACTCCTCAGGAAAATCGCCGTGCAATGCATGGTATTCACTGTAACTTTTAACCTTATCCTTTACCTGTCCCCAATTAATATAAGCTTTAGCATTTAAATTTTTTATTTGTTTTCCATCTTGATCAACATAAAATGAAAAGGGAATAGTATCTAATTCTATAAGCTTGTCAATAGAAAAAGGATCCTTTATAACTACTTTCAATTTGTAATCTCCTCCTATATATTCTTTAGGAATAGGAATTTTTTCTAAAAATTCTAAGGTTTTATCGACATTATGATATATATGATAAATTAACACATTATTTTCAGGATCCACTGCTACATCATTAAATCCAATTTCTATGGGGAAAGCTACATTAACAGTTTCTGCTTTATTTGAATGATTATAAAATTCATAATAAATATAGTATGAAAACTCATCAAAATAATGCGGTACATCAACAATCATTAGTTGTCTCTCAAGTGATATATAAGGATGTTCATCTTTAATGAATATATCACCTGGAGAGCTCTTATAATCAGCGGCTAAGACTGCCATATTTGCCTTCAGGTGAGATGCAAAAAATATCCCATTTAGTACTGAAAAAATTATAAAAAATAGATTATACTTATACATACCTCCTTTTGAAATTTTAAAGCACATTGTCATTATTTAAATTTTAGTATAAAAATATCTTTTTCTCCAATTTTTCTGGGATTATAAAAAGGACTTTCAATTAGGTTTGTTGTTGGTATTGTATCAGAATTAGTCTGTCCTATTATATATAAGTTTCCTTTTGAATCAGTATCTATAAAGGGGTACATTTCCTCACCATTTCCCCCATAATAAGTAGCCCAAAGCATTTTGCCCGTTTTATCAAATTCCAAAATAAAAATATCACTTTCTCCCTTCTTCTCTTTCTGAAAATAATCATTTTCAATTATTTTGTATAGGGGTAAATCATCTGAAAATGTAGAGCCTACTACAAATAAATTTCCATTAGGAGCTACTTTTAATGAATATCCATAATCATTGTTATTTCCACCATATAAGGTTGCCCAAATTCTTTTTCCATTATTATCAAACTTTAATATAATAGCATCTTCTTCTCCTGCATTTTTATCTTGCAAATATGCTTCATTATTTAGTTTTATAACTGGAAAATTACTTGAGGAAGATAACCCTGTTATGAATACATTATCATTTTTATCCAATACTAAATAACCACCCCATTCCCTTCCATCTCCTCCATAATATGTAGACCAAAGAAGTTTTCCTTTATTAGAGAATTTCATAATACAAAAATCATATTCTCCTCCATAATTTTCTTGATAATAAGATTCCTTTTTTGAACTATATGTTGGAAAGTCCTCTGAAGAAGTAAAACCACTAATAAATAAATTACCATTCTTATCTACTTCAATTTTACCTCCTCCATCTATTCCAGATCCTCCAAAATATGTTCCCCATATTAGTTTTCCTTCATCCGAGAATTTCATAATAAATATATCACCTAATCCTGAATATTCTTGAAAATAGGCATCTTTTCCAGGATTATGAGTTGGAAAATCCTCTGAAGAAGTTGATCCAATTATAAATATATTTCCATTTTTATCAAAACTAATTGAACTTGCATCTTCATCATCAATTCCACCTAAATATGTAGCCCAAAGTCTTTCACCATCTTTAGAGAATCTCACAACATAAGCATCTCGCCAACCTCCTGCATATTTTTTTTGATAATAAGAACTATTTTTTGAAGTATATGTTGGGAAATTAATAGACCCTGTAGAGCCAACAATAAATATATCTCCTGAAGGATGAATGTCAAGTTCTTGAAGAAAATCACTATTACTTCCCCCATAATAAGTAGCCCATTCAATAGTAAGATTTCTATTGAATTTAAGAACAAAAAGATCTTGTGAACCAGAATGCTTTCCATTATAGTAAGCACCTTCTGTTGCTTTTTTTGTAGGAAAATCTTTTGATAATGTTTGACCAGCTATGTAAATATCACCGGATTTGCTTAATTTAATTGAAAATCCAATATCATCATCAATTCCACCGTAATAAGTCCCCCACAGAAGTATATGAGGATCTATTAATAATGCATATTTACCTTCATAATTTTTAACATCAAAACTTAAAATATCCTCATTAAGCTGGTAATTTACCTCTAACTTTTTATTTCCTTCATAAGCAACCAAATTACCATCTTTTATCTTTCCAATAGGTGTTGATAAAATTATAGATTTTCCATTATCAGCTAATTCCATATCCGCATATTTAACCTTAATTTTTATTTCTGAAATTTGAGCATTAGCTCTTAATAAAAATTCATGATGAAATTTCCCTTCCTCATCATATCTAAATAACCAATCTATACCGGGGTATATCTCTTTTATTATAACCTTTCTATAACTTTTTACAAATAACACTCCTTGTGGACAATGCGCTAAATAAAAATTTTGATGACCAGGCATTTCATCTTCATATAATATATTCTCCCTCTCTATATTAGCATTAATTAGCTCATAGTCTATTCTCGAATATTCCTTCTTTTCTAAGTCATATATTACATATGAAAGTCCATTTGAAGTTAAAAATATTCCCAAATTTCTCTCCTCTGAGTAGAATATCACTTCTTTTGCTTCTCCTCCTTCTGTAGTAGCAACTTGCCCTTTGTTTGGTGTAAATCCTTTATAGTGATATGAGTTTGAACTTGGAAACCTTTGAACAATAGCTAAATCATAGCTTTTTATTGAACTTTCACTAAAATTGAACGTTATTATAAGGTTTAAGATCACCATAAATCACCTCCTTTCTACTTTGAAAAACATATTAAAAATTTTAAAGGATATTTTGTAGTTTGAAACAATAACAAAAGTAGTCTTAATAGCATTTCTAATTTCTCTCATAAGATTAACAAAAAAATAAACTGAATGGTAACTCGCCAGTATACCTGCACTTA
>JAUQPS010000128.1 GCA_030550205.1 bacterium | reverse complement strand
TTTAAAATTATCTAATTGTTGTTTATTGGACCTTTTACTTATATTTACTCAATGTTTATTAGTGAATTTAAAATTTTTTTGGGAAGTAAAGTTGGAATTTTAGTATTAGATGAAAATACTCTTAGAGTTCAAAATCAATTTTTGACAAATTCAAAAGTGGAATTTATTGCTTATAAAAGCAATTGGATTTATTATTTTTCAAATAATAGTATTTATAAAGTTTTTATACATTGGCAGTTTAATCAAAGTCCCTTCTTAATAAAGTCAAACATTCCAAAGCCTAAGAAATTTGGTATTTCTGATGATAACAAAATTATTTTGGATTATGGAAATTATAAGAAAATTTATAATGATGCTGGATTTGAAGATAATAATTATTTTGGTAATGTTTATTGGTCATCATTTGATACATTAAACTTTCCACAAGAATATATATGGCAACCGAGGAAAGGAAATATAAATTTAAACTTTTCATATGAATATAATGATTATAATTTTGTTGGGACAGAGGGGCTTGGATTAAGGATTTATTATAGAAATTCACTTTCATTGAAGGATTCCATAAGCTTTGGAACATTCAATAAGGAATATAAGTCATTTACTATAATGGAGAATAAGTTATATATTCTTGGAGATAAAGGAATAGATGTTTTAAATAATGATTTTAATGAGGAGGATTTTATTAAAATTGATGTTTGTTCAGAAGATGCAAAAATTGTTAATAATTTTGTTTTTTGTAAAAATAATATCTATAAAATTGAGGATAATGATGTTAAACCAATAATGAAAGCAGTAAATTTTGAGAAAGTTAGATATGTTAATGGTAAGTATTATATTTTGGCATTTGATGGAGTATTTGAATTTGATGGATTTAATTTAGAAAAAATTTATAATGAATATGTTTTTGATGTTTATCTTGAAAATGATAGTATTAAATTTATTAAAAAGCCTTTGATAAGTGATAAATTCGTTAAAGCTATAAATTTAAATAATAAAGTTTATTTGTGTTCTCGCTTTGGAATTAAGGAACTAAATGATAGTCTAAAAATTTTTAGCTTTAACTTGGGAAATGTTAATGATTGTATTTATTATAATAATTTTATATTTATTGCTACGGATAATGGACTTTATAGGTTTTCATTTAAGGATAAAAGTTTTTTTCGCTTTGCGAATTTAAATAAAATTGAAGAAGTTTTAATTTTTAATAATAAACTTCTTGCTTTAACAAAAGATTTAATTTATATCTTGCCACTTAACTTTTAATTCCTTTGCTGCTTTTACTTCATCAAGCCTACTTACAGGAGTATTAATTGGTGCATTTAATAATAATTCTGGATTTTGTTTTATTTCATTTAGAATTTTTTCATAAGCTTCAATATAACTATCTAAGGAAATTTTACTTTCACTTTCTGTTGGTTCAATCATAAATGCTTCTTCTACAATTAATGGAAAATAAATTGTAGGAGGATGAAATCCATAATCTAATAATTTTTTTGCTACATCTAATGCTTTAACATTGTATTTATCTTTAATTTCTTTAAGAGTTAATACAAATTCATGCATTGTAGGCATATTAAATGAAATTTTATATCCTATTTCTTCAAGACGCTTTCTTAAATAATTGGCATTTAATGTTGATAAATAAGATACATATTTTAAACCTTCACTTGATAACATTCTTATATATGAAAGAGCTCTTATGAACATACCAAAATTTCCATAAAAACTATGTAATCTTCCAATACTAAATTCTTCATCTTCATAAACTAATTGATACTTATTATTAACTTTTCTTATTCTTGGATTTGGTAAAAACTTTTTAAGGTGATTCTTTACAGCAACTGCACCACTTCCAGGACCCCCTCCACCATGGGGAGTTGAAAATGTTTTATGTAAATTAAAATGCATTACATCAACACCAAAATTTCCGGGTTTTACATTACCTACTAATGCATTCATATTTGCTCCATCCATATAAACTTGTGCATCAATTTTATGAAGTAATTCTGAAATTTCTAAAATTTCTTCTTCAAATATACCAAGTGTATTTGGATTTGTAATCATTAAACCTGCAATTTTTTCACCATACTTTTCTATTTCATTTTTTATAAGTTTTGCCCTTAAAACACCATTTGTTTCAATTGTTTTAATTTCTATGGTATTTAGTCCAGCTAATGTGGCAGTTGCAGGATTTGTTCCATGAGCGGAATCTGGAACTAAAATAATTTCTCTTTTTTCACCTTTGGATTTATGATATTTTGAAATAATTAAAACTCCTGCAAGTTCTCCCTGAGCACCAGCAGAAGGTTGAAGACTAACATCATCCATTCCTGATATTTCTTTTAATAATTCACAAAGCTCATAAATTATTGCTAAACATCCTTGTGAAAATTCATCTAAGGTATGAGGATGGATATTTATAAATTTTGAATTTCTCGCTAATTCTTCATTTATTTTAGGATTGTATTTCATAGTGCAAGAACCAAGTGGATAAATACCCTTATCTATATTATAATTTAATTGAGAAAGTCTTAAAAAATGTCTAAATGTTTCATTTTCAGAAATTTGAGGTAAATTTAAAGGGGATTTTCTTAAAAGATGAGAAGGTATTTTCTTTTCTATTTCAAATTCTGGAACATCCAATTTGGGTAAAGAGAAACCAATAGCTCCATTGGATAATTCAATGGAAAGTTTTTCCATATGAAAATTTTAAAGGAATTGAAAAAATTTTTTAAGCTTTAAAATTTTAGACTATGTTATTATTATTTAAGATATATAGTAATTCATTTAAAGAAGGAGAAGTAATTCCTTCAAAATATACATGTGAAGGTGAAAATATATCTGTTCATGTAAAGTGGGAAGAATATCCTAAGGAAACAAAAAGCTTTGTTCTAATAATGAGTGATCCAGATGCTCCACTTGGAACATTTTATCACTGGATATTATTTGATATTCCTGCTAATGTTAATGAGATAAAGGAAGGAGAAAGTGCTGGAGTTAAGGGAAGAAATGATTTTGGAAAGCTTGGTTATGGTGGTCCTTGTCCTCCAAGGGGTCATGGTAAGCATAGATATTTCATAACTGTATATGCTTTAAATGTTGAAAAGCTTGGACTTAAAGAAGGAGCAACTGCAAAGGAAGTTCTTAAAGCAATGGAAAATAAAATTATAGCGAAAGCTGAAATTTTTGGAGTTTATGAAAGGAAATGATATTAGGCTTAATTCTATATAGCATAGGTATTGTAGGAATAAGCTTAGCTTTCATAATTTTAGCATATACAATAAGCTTGAAATTCAAATGATATTTTTAATTTTTGTTAATGTTGATAGTGTTTATAACTATCTTGTAAAGTCATTAAAATTAAATCCAAAAACAACTTCTTATAAAGTAGATACCATAGGTTTGAATTTTTATAGTGTTCTCATAAGGAGTTATGATAAAAAAATAAAGGAAACTTCAAAAATAGAAAAAGCTCTTGAAAAATTGGGTCTTTTGAAAACTGATACTTTATTTTCTGGAAAACTGCTTTCAAATGAAATAAATGATTTAAAAATTAATATAAAAAGTGATACACTTTTTATTAGTTTTAAACTTAGAATTTTGCCAAAGGAAGTAGTATTTGATGAAAAGAAACTTGAAAATTATATTATTCTTAGTGTTGAAAATGCAACAAATGTTAAAATTGATAAAAAAAGAATAGAAAGAAAGTTAGAAACAAAATCGGATTTTTATAATTTTAGAATTGTTTTAAGGGGTGAGAAAAATAGTAAATTTTCACAAGATGACATAACAAAAATCAAAAATTATTTATTAAGGGATAATATATATGCTATGGATTATCAAATTGGAAAACTTGTTTATGTTAAATTTTCTGGTTTAATTGAAAATTATGTAGTTTATGATAGTTATATTAAGTATTTAGAAGATTCGCTATTAGTTGAAATGAGAATAAAAAAACCTGAACTTAAAACAGTGAAAATAGCTGTTGAAATTCTTAAAATTTTAAAATCAATTTCAAAGGATAAAGTTGTAGGTTATGGTATTAATAGTTTAGAACAGGATTTAGTAGATAATAAAATTGTAAATGTTATAAAAGTTGATATGATAATTAGAAAGGATGTAGATTTTGAAAGTTTAAAAAATAGTATTGTAGATGAAGGTTCAAAAATTTCACAAAATAATAATGCTTATGTTGTTTCTGGTGTTATTGTGATAAGTAATCCTGTTTTAAGGAGTGAATTATATAAAACTTTAAGATTGGAATTTGGTCAATTTTCAGATTATGATATGTTTAAATTGGGCTCTATTAATATTGAAGTTCAATAATTTCAAAATCATTTTCATCTGCTAAACCTACATATAATTTATTATCTGAATATAAAATTGATGTTGGTCTTCCTTTTGTTTTGTAGATTTCTTTTTCTTGTAATGTATTTAAGTCAATTTCAACTACATTATTAGATAATAAGCCAGTAGCATATAATTTATTTTTCTCTTTATTTATGGCAAGTCCATAACCTGCCCTAATTAAATTACTTCTTAATAATAATTTTAATGTATCTTTTTCATACAAATATAAACTTGCTGGACTTGTAAATGTTATAACATATATTCTATTACTATCATCAATAGCAATTCCAGATGGTCTTCTTACATTAAAAGCAATTTTTATTTCACCAGAAGTATTAAACTTATATACTACATCAGAAAATACATCAGATACATATAATATTCCATCAGGGGAAACTGCAATATCTAAAAGTAATTTTGGTTCAATTGGAAAATCTTTTATATCTATTAGTTTTG
>JAUQPS010000019.1 GCA_030550205.1 bacterium | reverse complement strand
CCTGTAAGTCCAGCAGGATTCCAATAGATTGCTGTCCAATCACTTACAAGAGATACATAAGAGCCTCCTAAACTTAAAGCTTTTCCTCCAATCCCTGAAAGGGCAAAACCGCCTGCCATTGATGAAACTGGTAAAATTAATATCAAGAGAAGTTTCCTCATAGTCCAAAAGTTTAAAGTATAAAATTCAATTTTTTTGAAACTTTAAAATTTTCAGTATGCTCTTTAATGAAAGTTGGCAGGTAAAGGTTGGATTTGCAAAAATGCTAAAAGGTGGGGTAATAATGGATGTTACAACACCTGAGCAAGCAAAAATAGCTGAAAGAGCGGGTGCAGTTGCGGTAATGGCACTTGAAAGAGTCCCAGCAGATATTAGAAAGGAAGGTGGGGTTGCAAGAATGGCGGACCCTGAAATAATTCTTAGAATAATGGATGCGGTTAGTATTCCAGTTATGGCAAAGGTAAGAATTGGACATTTCGTAGAAGCACAAATTTTACAAGAGTTAGGTGTTGATTTTATTGATGAAAGTGAAGTGCTTACACCTGCAGATGAAGAAAATCACATAAATAAACATGAATTTATAGTTCCATTTGTATGTGGAGCAAGAGATTTAGGAGAAGCTTTAAGAAGAATTAGTGAAGGAGCAGCACTTATTAGGACAAAGGGCGAAGCAGGAACAGGTAATGTAGTAGAAGCGGTTAGACATATGCGCTTAATCCAAAGACAAATATCTGAAATAAAAGCTTTAAGAGAAGATGAATTGTTTAAAAAAGCAAAAGAGCTAAAAGTTGATTACATGTTAGTAAGATATATCTGGGAAAATGGAAAATTGCCAGTGCCTAATTTTGCTGCTGGTGGCATTGCAACACCTGCTGATGCAGCATTAATGATGCAACTTGGTGCAGAAGCGGTATTTGTAGGAAGCGGTATATTTAAATCTTCAAATCCAGAAAAGTATGCTCATGCTATTGTTGAAGCGGTTGCTTATTATGATAATCCAAAAGTTTTAGCAAGAATTTCAAGAAATCTTGGAGAACCTATGAGAGGCATAGATGTTAGTAAATTAAAAGAAGAAGAGCTTTTACAAACAAGGGGAAATTAAAAGGAGGTGAGAGTTGGAAAAAATACATACAACGAAGGGGGAACATTATATTGTAGAAGCATCAGGTTGTGATCCTGAGATTATAGGGAATGTAAAACTAATGCAAGAGATTTTAGTAAATGCAGCAAAAGAGGCAAATGCAGAAGTATGGGCGGTTTCATTTCATAGATTTCCTCCAAATGGTGTAAGTGGAGTAGTTGTAATATCAGAATCTCACCTTTCTGTTCATACATGGCCTGAATTTGGTTATGTCGCTATGGATATATATACTTGTGGGGAGCATACAGAACCTGAAAAAGCAGTTAAATATGCAGTTGAAAAATTTAAAGCAAAACATATTCATATTACAGAAATTACAAGAGGTTTAGATGATGGGGATAGAATGTTTTATCATAGCATAGTTAGTTGGGAGGAGGGTAAAGAGATTTAAATATGAAGTTTTTGAGAGATGACTTGCCCCAGAAATCTACGATGCCAGTATCTGAAATTTTATATAAAGCTAAACTTGACCAAAATGAAAGTCCATTTGACATTCCAGAGGATATAAAAGAAAAAATTTTTGAAGAATTTAAAAAAGTTGAATTTAATAGATATCCTCAACCTAAATTTTATTATGAAACAAAAGAAATTTTTTCAGAATTTCTAAATGTTGATTCAAAAAATTTTTTAATTACAGTCGGAGCAGATCAAGCAATATGGCTTGCATTTTTTTTAGCAGGAGGTAAAAATAGAAGTGCTATAATTTATGAGCCAACATATCCCATTTTTAAACATGCAGGAAAAATTACCCAAACAAATCTACAAATAATAAATCTTGGAATAAATTATGAAATTGACCCTCTAACTTTTAAAGATCATAATATAATATGCATTGTAAATCCAAATAATCCAACTGGAAACTTACAAAAAGAAACAGTAATAGAAAAAGCTATCGAAAGGGAAGCACTTGTTGTAATAGACGAAGCATATTTTCCATTTTCTAACATTACTTATAAACATTTAATAAAAGAGCATAAAAATGTCTATATTATAAGAAGTTTATCAAAGAGTTTGCTTGCGGGAATTAGAATAGGTATTGTAATAGCTGATGAAGAAATTGTAAGTATAGGAGAGGAAGTTTTAACTGCACCATATCATTTAAGCACACTTCAACTTGTAATTTTAAGAAATTTTCAATTGATAAAAAATCATTTTGATTATTCAGTAAAAGTGGTAAATGAAGAAAAAGAGAAAATTTATAGTGCTTTTGAAAAGCTAAAAATTGATTACATTAAATCTTATACTAATTTTATTTTATTTAAGGTAGAAAATCCAAATTTTGTTTATAATGAGCTTCTTAAAAGGGGGATTAGAATTAGAAATATATCATATATGAAGGGACTTGAAAATTGTTTGAGAGTAACAATTGGAAAGCCTTATGAGAATGAATTGTTTATAAACTCATTATTTGAAATTTTTAAGTAATATACAAATTGCTTTAAAATTTTCATATGTTTGTTTTTATTTTAACTTGGATACATTTTAAGACAGATGCTATAATGAGTGATGGGACTCCTTTAAAGGTTTATGTATGGCTTCCAGATGATACTGTTAATAAGAAATTTCCAGCACTTCTTGTAAGAACACCTTATGATACACTTGGACTTATAGATAGTTCAACAATTTCTCAAATAATTAGTAATAATCTTGCTTATGTAGTAAATCCTTTAAGAGGATATTGGGGAAGTGGGGGGATAAGAAGTCCATTTTTGAATGATGGATGGGGTCCAAATCAAGATGGAAAAGAGATAGCTATTTGGATTACAAATCAAAGTTGGTCTAATGATACAATATGCACATTTGGTGGTTCTGCTCTGGGATTTGCTCAATACTTTTTAGAAGGGACGGATTTTGATTTAACATGTGCAGTTCCTTCTGTTGCTGGATTTTCTTTATATCATGAGGTATTTTATGGTGGTGAATTTAGAAAGTTTATTGTTGAAAATTGGTTAAGTGCTGTAAATGCGACAATGTGGCTTGATACAATTGAAAAATATGCAGTTTATTCAGATAATACTCCTTGGGCATGGATAAATGGATATTCAAGAAATTCTTATTTTAATGCACCAATGCTACATATCACAGGTTGGTTTGATGCTTTTACAGAAGGAGCAATATCAGCATTTAAATATATTAAACAATATGGAGGACCGAGAGCAAAAAATTATCAATATCTTATAATTGGTCCTTGGATACATTATATAAATAAAGATACAGTTGGAGATTTGATATTTCCATCAAATTCAAAAATTGATTTAAATTTATATCATTTTTATTGGTTTTTATATTGGATAAAAGGTATAGGGGATTGGAATAGTATTAAGCGAGTAAAGTTTTATTTAATGGGGGATTTAAGCACAAATGATACTACAAGATGGAATAGATGGATTGAAACGGATGATTTTCCACCAGAAAATACTTATTATCAAACTTGGTTTTTAGTAAAAGATTCCTTAAAATTAACATCACCTTATTATTTGAAAGATAGCTCTTATTATAATTATGATCCAAATAATCCTGTTCCTACAATTGGAGGATTTGACTTTTTTGGAATGTATAATCCAGATAGTATTTTATTTGGTCCAAGAAATTTAAATCCCATAAATAATAGAAATGATGTTTTGATATTTACATCTGATATTTTAAATCAACCCTTAGCGGTTATCGGACAGCCTATTTTAAATTTGTATGCAAGTTCCAATAGACTTGATACAGATTTTATTGTAATGTTAGCAGATGTTTATCCAGATGGAAGAAGTATATTGATAAGTGAAGGGGTGTTAAAAGCAAGGCATAGAAATGGTTTAGATAGAGAAGACTTGTTAAATCCAAATGAAATTTATCAATTTACAATAAAATTAAGAAATACTGCTTATGTTTTCAATCAAGGTCATAGAATAAGAATTTATATAACTTCATCTAAATATCCATCTTATGAGCCAAATCCAAATAATGGAGGACCATTTAAGAGAAATGACCCTAATAAATTAATTGCTTTAAATAAAGTATTTACTGGTCAGGTTTATCCATCTTATATTTTACTTCCTGTAAATAATTCAATAATTGGTATAAAAGAAATTGCAAGCACTTTAAAAGTTAAATCTTGCTTAATTAAGAATAGGCAAGCGGTGTGTGATGGGTATATTCCAAATTATGTTTATGATGTTAATGGAAGAGCGCTTATGAATCAAAATTTGAAAAAGGGATTGTATTTTGTTAAAATGGATAGAAAACTGTTTAAAGTGTTTGTTCATAATTAAGCTTTAAAATTTTGCCTATGAAGATAACATATCTTGGACATGCAGCGGTAAAGGTTGAAGTTGCTAATAAAATCATATATATAGACCCATTTTTATCTGGAAATCCAAAAGCTCCTATAACTGCTGATGAGATAACTTCTGCGGATATTGTAATTGTAACTCATGACCATGGAGATCATCTTGGGGATGCATTTGCTATTGCTAAAAGAACAAATGCTTGGTTAGTTTCACAATATGAGATTACTGTCTTAGCAAGTGAAAACGGTATTGAGAAAATTGAACCTATGAATATAGGAGGACCTATTAGTGTTGAGGGAATTAAAATTGCTTTAACACCAGCTTGGCATACATCTAATAGGGGTGATCCAACAGGTGTTATTATACAAGCTATGGGTAAAACATTATATCATGCAGGTGATACAGGTTTATTTTCAGATATGAAGCTTATTGGTGAATTATACAAACCAGATATAGCATTACTTCCAATTGGTGGAAGATTTACTATGGATATATATCAAGCTGCGAAGGCTGTTGAATTCATAAGACCAAAATATGTAATTCCAATACATTATAATACATTTGACCTTATTAAAGCGGATCCTGAGGAATTTAAAAAACTTGTAAAAGATATAAGTAGTGTAATAATTTTAAATCCAGGAGAGACATTTAACTATTAAACCTTGAATTATATACTAAAAAATTTAAAGAAATTAAAAGAAGCAATAAATTTTGCTTGTAATAGTGTAAATAGAAGTGCGGATGAAATTCAGATTTTGCCAATTACAAAAGGAGTAGATATTGAAAAAATTAAATTCTTATATGATAATGGATTTAAGGAATTTGGAGAAAATAGGGTAAAAGAAGCTTATGAAAAAATTATTTATTTGCCAAAGAATATAAAATGGCATTTAGTAGGGCATTTACAAAGTAATAAAGTTAAAAAGGCATTAGAAATTTTTAAAGTTATTCAAAGTATTGATAGATTTGAAATTATTGATGAAATTGATAAAAGGGGAATTGATGTTGAAGTATTTTTAGAGTTTAATTGCTCACAAGAGGAACAAAAACATGGCTTTAAAGTTGAAGAATGGGAGAAAGCGGTTGAAAACATTTTAAATTCAAAACATTTAAAGCTTATTGGCTTTATGACACTTGGTCCTTATCCTGTTGATGAAATAAGAAGTAGAAAAGCTTTTGAAAAGTTAAGAATAATTAGGGATAAGGCAATTGAAAAGTTTAATTTGAAAAATTTAAAATTGTCAATGGGTATGAGTGAAGATTTTATTTATGCGATAATGGAAGGAGCTGATATTATAAGAATAGGGAGAGCTATCTTTGAAGAGAATTTTAATTTTAAATAGAAGAGATATTTTAAATCCTTTTGGAGGAGGAGCAGAAAAATATACAATTGAAATTTGTAAGGCTTTAATAAGGGAGGGTATAGAGGTTGATATGTTTTCATCAAAATTTAAGAATTCAAAAAAAGAAGAAAATTATGAAGGTATAAGGATTATAAGGAGGGGTAATGAATTCAGTGTTCATTTTTGGGGTCTTTTATATACATTGAAAAATTACAAAAAGTATGATTTGATAATTGATGAGTTTAATGGGATTGGTTTTTTTACATTTTTCTTAAAAAAATCTATACTTTTGATACATCAATTATATCAAGAATATTGGGTTTATGAGATGGGAAGGATATTTTTCTTTATGAAGTATATTGAGAAATTTTTATTATGGTTATATCGCAAGAAATTTACAATTACAGTTTCAAATTCAACACTTGAAGATCTTAAAAAGCTTGGATTTAAGAATGTTCATATTGTAGAAAATGGTATAGATGAGATTAATTATGAGTGTGAAAAGAATGATAATTTGACATTATGTTTTCTTGGGAGGTTAAGAAGAACAAAAAATCCAGAGGATGCTATAAAAATTTTTTTAAAAGTAAAAGAAGTTATTAAAGATGCTAAAATGATAGTTATTGGAACAGGACCACTTGAAAATTATTTAAGAGAGAAATATAAAAATGTTAAAAATTTAGAATTTTTAGGATATTTAAATGATAAAGAAAAAATTGAAAACTTATGCAAATCGCATTTTTTAATAGTTCCGAGTGTTAGGGAGGGTTGGGGTATAGTTGTGATAGAAGCTAATTTAGTTGGAGTTCCTGTTATTGGTTATAATGTTGCTGGATTGAGGGATTCTATTAAGGATGGTATTAATGGGTTTTTAGTAGATAATGTTGATAGTGCTGTTAATAAAATTTTGGAGATTTGGGTTGATAAGGAATTTTATTTAAGGTTATGTGAGACTTCAAAGGAATATGCTAAAAATTTCTCTTGGAACAAAACACAAGAAAATTTTATAAAGTTAATTAAGAGTTTATCTTAGTTGTTTTTTATCCTTTATAATTTTCGGAAAACAGGAGCTTGCTATATGAAAGGAGAAAAAGTAAGATACATTATAAATATTTATAATTTAAAGAATTCTAAATCTGTTGTCTTAAAGCTAACAAAAGCGAGTTTTGGTATAGCTCTTGGATTGTTGTTTGCTTTTATATCTTCTATTCTTGCTGGAATTATTCTTACATTGAAATTTACGTTTGTATATGTTGAAAATTTAGCTTTAAAAAGACAAAATCAAAAATTAAGAAGTTATATTTCAAAAATGGAAGAAGAAGTAAATTTTATAAAATCAAGTTTAGATAGTATTTTTAAAATAACAAATAGTGTTAGGATTATTGCTGGTTTAACTCCACTTTCAAATGATATTAGATATCTTGGTATAGGAGGTTATATTCAAAAAAGAGAGGATAATTTAAGTTTTGAAGTTGATAATATAAAAAGAATGTTAAATTTTGAAATGAGAGATGTTGAAAATATATCAAGAATAATAAAGGAAAAAAGAGAAGATCTTGAAAGAATGCCTTCTATTATTCCAGCACCAGGTATAATTATTTCAAATTTTGGATATAGAAATGACCCATTTACTGGTGAATATAAAATGCATGAAGGTATTGATATAGCGGCGCCAATAGGAACACCTGTTTATGCTAGTGCAAATGGAGTTGTAATATTTTCTGGGTATAAAGAGGGTTATGGATTGTGTGTTGAAATATCTCATAAAAATGGTATTATTACAAGATATGCTCATCTTTCAAGAAGTTTAGTAAGAGTTGGACAAGAAGTAAAGAGAGGTGAGATTATTGGAAAGGTTGGTTCAACAGGGCGTTCAACAGGTTCTCATTTACATTATGAGGTTATTGTAAATGGAATTGCAAGAAATCCTATGAATTATATAATTCTTTCAGATGTGATATATGATTAGTTTGTTGTTTTTATTTTCAGAGGAAAATATAAAAAGTCATATTTACTTTTTGGCAAATGATTATTTGGAAGGTAGGCTTTGTGGTTATAATCAAATTGCAAGAGATTATATTAAGTTTTATTTAAAAAAATTAGGTTATGAAATTATAACACAAGAATTTGATGTAGATGGAAAAATAAAGATAGACAGTTTTTATCTAAGTTTAAACATTCCTGCAAAACCTTTGTATTTTTCAAGTAGTGGATATGCAAAATTTAATGAGATTTCTATTGTTGATGGAGATAGTTTTGATGAAATAGGTTTGATACATAAAGCAATTGATGAAAGAAATAAGAAAAAGAAAGCGATTATATTTTTATTATCAAAACCTATTCAAAAGAGTTATTTTAAAAATGATTTAAATATAATAGCTCTTCAAGTTCCAAAAGAGTATAAAGATAGCTTAAAAAATAAAAAAATTGAAATATTTTTGAAAATTTCAAAAGAAAAAGTAAAGGGTGAAAATATCTTTGCTATTAAAAAAGGAAAAAGCTTAAAATATGTTATTATTGGAGCACATTATGACCATTTGGGTTATGGTGATATATCTTCCTTAGATAGTATTTATGATGTTCATAATGGTGCAGATGATAATGCAAGTGGTGTTGCAGGTGTTTTAGAGCTTGCAAATTATTATAAGGATAAACAAGTAAGTGATAATATTGTATTTGCATTTTGGGATTGTGAAGAAATTGGAACAGTTGGCTCAGATTACTATATTAAAAATCCTTTATTTCCACTTGAAAATACAAAAATTTATATAAACTTTGATATGATTGGAAGACTTAAAGATAGCACTTTAACTATTATTGGTTCTAAAACCGCTATTGAGTTAGAAGATATATTAAAGAGAAATAATCAATTTTTTAATTTAAAACTTGTAAATAGTGGTTTTGGTTCAAGCGATCAAAATGCATTTTATAACTCAAAAATACCCGTTTTACATTTCTTTACAGGTGTTCATAAAGATTATCATAAAACTACAGATGATGCTAATTTTATAAATTATGAAGGTATAAAGGAAATTTTAGAATATGTTATAAGAGTTGTTGATGATATTTTAAGAACAGAAACATTAACATATAATGAGATTAAACAAGAAAGAAGTTTTACTTCTTCAAATAGAGTAAGACTTGGTGTTATTCCAGATTATAGTTATGAGGGGGTTGGAATTAGAATTATTGGAGTATCTAAAAATACACCTGCTGAAAAAGTCGGTTTAAAAGAGGGGGATATCATTTTAAAAATTGGAGAGTATGATATAAAGAATATATATGATTTAACATATGCCCTTACTAAATTTAAGAAAGGTCAAAAAGTAAAAATTGAATTTAAGCGAGATGATAAAATTATTACAGAAAACATAAAATTTTAAAATGAGAGTTAATTCTCGGTTTTTTGAAAGTATTTTATCAAAATGGGGTAGTATAAGGGAACAATTTTCTGGTATTGAAGAATTTGAAGGAATTGATCCCCAGATTGTTTTAAGTGAATGGAATGAATATCATTATAAGAACAATAAGAGTTATAAAATTGTTTCTGGGGATGGTTCTTATAACACACTTGAATATATAGATAAATATGTAATTCTGTCAGCAGGCTTAGGTATATCATTTGATGAAAATTATAATAAAGATGAAAAATACCTTTCTTTTGTTATAGTTATTCCTTTTGATGTTATTGTAAAGAAATTTTTAGATGATTTGGCATCATTAATTATGGCAACCTTAGAGTTAAAATCAATATATTTAATATCAAAAGAGAAAAGTCCTGATATTGTAATTTTAGATGGTAGTATTAGGAATTTTATAATTAGGTTTGGTCCAAGTCATAGCAAAGAAATTGGTCAAAATTGGTTTTATAAGGGAAATTTAGATGAGAGAAAAATTGATGAGCTTTATTATGAAAACAAAGAGAGTATATTTGAATTTGATTTATGGTCATATAATATCGTAAAGATGAATATTAAAGGAGATGATAAATTTATATATTTTGCACATCTTTTGTATTATGAATATTTAAAAGTTCTTGATGAGTTACTAAAAAACTTTAAAGTTATAAGCATTTCAAAATCCTTTTCTCCAACATTTGAAAATAAAATTTTCCCCCTTATAAATGCTCCTGATATTATTATATTTAATAACTATACAAAAAGCGTTGGTTATAGTAGTATTAGTTATTATTTGAAAGATGAATATAATATAAAGTGGAAATTACCAGAACCTTTTAGACATTTAGAAAAAAAGGATATAAATTTTTTTTATGCAAGATTTGAAGAAAATTACAGAGTTTATAAAGTTGAATTTATTGGTAATTTAAATCAAGAAGAAATTCTTGATGTTTTACATCCATTTATAATTTCCGGTTATCCTTATATATTAAAAATTGCTCATAGTGAAGTATTAATAAGCGATAAAGATGCAGAGTTATTTGAAAATTATGTAAAAAATGAAATGAAAAGGGAGATAGGACTTAAACTTAGGAGTGAGCTTTAAAATTTTCGCTTATGCTTTGGATCCTTTCGCTTTTTCCTAAAATAACATCAAGCTATGGGAAAGAGGTAGATAACTTATTTTGGTTTATCTTCTTTATTGCCCTATTTTTCTTCCTCTTAGTTCAAATACTTATGATATACTTTGTAATTAAATACAGAAATAGAGGGGAAGAGGAAGTTTCTAAGGTAGAGGGAAATACATTTCTTGAAATTGTTTGGACAATAATTCCTACAATTATTTTAATTGTTATTTTCTTTTATGGTGTTTATGTATTTGATAATTTTCAAAGAAGACCACCTGCAAATTCAATGGAAATAAAAGTTATAGGTCATCAATGGTGGTGGGAATTTCAATATCCTAATGGTTACACTACAAGAGATACATTAATTATTCCAGTAAATAAACCTATAAAATTAATAATGACTTCACAAGATGTTATACATTCATTTTTTGTAAGACATTTTAGAATAAAAGAGGATTTAGTTCCTGGAAGATATACTTGGACTTGGTTTAAGGCAGTAGAACCAGGTATGTATGATATTCAATGTGCAGAGTATTGTGGTTCTAGGCATTCCAAAATGATAGGTTATATTAAAGCTATTGATACTAAGGAATTTGAAAGTTGGCTTGCAAGTGTTTCAAAAGAAGCAGATTTATCAAGTTTATCACCTGTTGAAAGGGGTAAGAGAATTAGTCAGCTTAAAGGTTGTAATAGTTGTCATTCTGTGGATGGAAGTCCCGGTGTTGGTCCAACATGGAAAGGATTATATAATCATGAGATGGTTGTAATTGAAGGTGGTAAAGAAAAGAAAGTAATTGCGGATGAGAATTATTTAAGAGAAAGTATTGTAAATCCAAATGCTAAAATTGTGAAGGGATATCAAGGAATAATGCCTTCTTATCAAGGTCAGTTAAGTGAAGATGATATTTTGGCAATTATAGAGTATATAAAATCTTTAAAATAGGAGGAAAGTTATGCTTAGCAAACTTTTGAGCCATGAACCAAGACCTGGGCTCTTAGGTTGGTTATTTTCAACAGATCATAAGCGAATTGCCCTTCTTTACTTTTGGACAATAATTTTCTTTTTCCTTATTGCTGGAATTTTTGCACTTTTAATAAGAACTGAATTATTTTTGCCAGGAAAAACACTTTTTGATTCTGATACCTATAATAGAATATTTACTCTTCATGGAGTAATGATGGTATTTTTAGTAATAGTTCCATTAATTCCTGCAGTTCTTGGTAATTACTTTATACCACTTATGATAGGGGCAAGAGATGTTGCATTTCCAAAACTTAATTTATTATCTTATTGGGTTTATTTAATAGGTGCTCTTATTGTTTTATCTTCTTTAATTTTTGGTGCTATTGATACAGGTTGGACATTTTATACGCCGTATAGCTTAAAAACGGGTGGGGGAGTTTTATTAGCATTACTTGGCGTTTTTATAATAGGATTTTCATCTATTTTAACAGGTCTTAATTTTGTAGTAACAATTCATAGACTAAGAGCTCCGGGACTAAGTTGGGGTAAATTACCTTTATTTGTATGGGCACTTTATGCAACATCGCTTATGAACGTTATTGCAACACCTGTTATAGGTATAACATTATTATTGTTAATACTTGAAAGATTATTTGGTGTTGGATTTTTTGATCCCACAAAAGGTGGAGATCCTATTCTATTTCAACATTTCTTCTGGTTTTATTCGCATCCCGTAGTATATATAATGATACTTCCTGGTATGGGTATTATATCTGAGTTAATATCAGTTCATTCAAGGAAGAGGATATTTGGATATTGGGCTATGGCAGCAGCTATATTTGGTATAGCATTTATTGGATTTATTGTATGGGCTCATCATATGTTCGTTAGTGGTATGTCAGATGTTGCAAGATGGATATTTTCATTCTTAACATTCTTTGTGGCGGTTCCAACAGGAGTAAAAGTATTTAATTGGGTTGCAACATTATATGGAGGTTCAATTAGATTAACTACACCAATGTTATATGCATTATCATTTTTATTCTTATTTACAATTGGAGGACTTACAGGACTTTGGCTTGCTACTGTTGCGACAGATGTTTATTTACATGATACCTATTTTGTAGTAGCACACTTCCATTATGTTATGGTTGGAGGAGCTATAACTGCTTTCTTTGGAGGTTTATATCACTGGTTTCCAAAAATTACAGGTAGAATGTATAATGAATTTTGGGGAAAGATTAGTGCTTTACTTGTATTCTTAGGTTTTAATATGACATTTTTCCCACAATTTTTATTAGGAATGCAAGGTATGCCAAGAAGATATTGGGATTATCTTCCTGAATTTACATTATTAAATCAAATATCAACTATTGGAGCATTTACATTAGCAACTGGTGTATTTATATCTTTATTAACACTCTTTATTGCTTGGAGAAGGGGACCAAAAGCTGTTGAAAATCCTTGGGGTGCTGCTACCTTAGAATGGCAAACTACATCTCCACCACCTTATTATAATTTTAAAGAAATACCTCATGTAGAGCATGGTCCTTATGAATATGAAGTTTTGAAAAAGGAGGGATAAAATATGCAAGAAGCTATAAAGCACGAACATATAGAGCTTGTTCATAAGGATGATTTTGGTGCAAAACTTGGAATGTGGTTATTTTTGGCTACGGAATTACTTTTATTTGCTGGACTTTTTACGCTATATGCGGTTTTTAGAGGAGTTTATTTACCTTATTTTCATGAGGGCCAAAAGGAATTACAACCTATTATTGGGTTAATAAATAGTATAGTTTTATTTTTAGGGGGGCTTACTGCGGTTTTGGCAATTGCTGCTGCAAGAAAAGATAACAAAAATCATTTAGTTTTGTTTTTAACAATTACTATTTTAACAGGTATAACATTCTTAATTATCAAAGCATATGAATATGGTTTGAAAATTCAACATGGATTGTTCTTTAATATGGAACATTTTAATTCACTCGCTAATGGTTTAAAAGTTTTCTTTTCTCTTTACTTTGTAATGACTGGAATTCATGCTCTACACGTTTTAATAGGGGTTATTCTATTTTCATTTATTCTCTTCTTTGCCCTTAGGAATGAATATAGTTCTAAGAATTATATACAGGTCGAAATAGCTGGATTATATTGGTGTCTTGTAGATTTAATTTGGATGTATCTTTTCCCGCTTTTATACCTTGTTAAGTAGTGTTTTCTAATCCTTTTTATGTATTATTAGTTTTTATTTTTTCTATTACAACAGTTAATATCCTGAAAGTCGTTATAAATTACGATAATTATAAACAAGTAATGGTAAATCAAATGGAACAAAATTTAGAAGAAATCAAAGAAAATTTAAAAAAGCAAGATTTAACATATGAAGAAAAGGAGAGAAGATTAGAGAATTATAGAAAAATTTATTTAATGTCAATCTCTTTACCTATTATTGTTCTTTCAAATATCGCTTTTGGTATATTTTTACTTCCAATTATTATGTTGGTTCAAGCATTTGCTTTTAGTATGTTATTTTTTATATTTCCAAATTCTTATAAGGGTTATAATTTTAAGAAGTTATTTCTAATTTTGATTTATTCTAAAACAGCAATTCTCTTAGGTGCATTTCTTTCACTTATCTTTTCAATAATTTATCAAAATCCGACATTTTCGTTTAACTTTTCAAATTTTATTCCCTATGAATTTGTTTCACATAATAGTTATTTAAAAGCTATAAGAAATACACTTTATCATATTGAACCATTTTCTATATTAAGCTTGATATTACTTATATTTGGACTAAATAAAGCTTTTGATTTTGAAATAAAAAAAGCAGTTATAGGAGTTTTTGGAATTTTTATTATATTTTTGATATTAAATGCATTATTCTTTTTATTGTTCTTTAAATGAAGCGTTTTGTTTTTATATTACTTTTTTCTTGTTCTAAAATTGATATAGTTCCTAAAATTCAATTAAGTCCAAATCCTTCACAATCAAATAGTTATGTAAATATCCTTCTTGATATTCCAGATACTCTTAAAAGATATGATAAGTATATTTCAATACACTTTATATATTCCAATTCTGAGGAGAGAAAAGTTATAAAGTTAGCTAATACTAACTTATATCAACTTTATTTGCCTGAAAGTTTAATAAACTATTCTGTTTATCTTATTATAGATACATTTACTATAAGGCTTGAAGGTATTAGAGTTTATGAAGGTTCAAAGCCTAAACAAAACACATTTTTTATTTCATCAAAATATGAAAAAATTGATAGTCAAAAAATAAAATTATTAAAAGCGGAACTTGAAAATTACCCAAATAATATAAAAGCAAAAGCTTATTATGATTGTCTTAAAAATGAAAAAACAGATACTTCTCAAATATATGAGCTTTATTATAATATCTGCAAAAATCCAAATAATTACAAAAATATATTAAAGGCTATTGAATATGGTGATAGTTCATATGAATTTTTATTTAAGGCTTCATTTATTTCAGATACAATTCTTGATATTGCATCTAAGAAGTTTAGTGATGATATGGAGCTTCAACTATTAAAACTTAAAAAATTGAATGAAAAAAAGAGATTTAATGAAAGTATTATTCTTTCTGATTTTTTAGTAAAAAATTTAAATATGGAATGGTTATATAAGTTTTATCCACATTTAAATTATAAGGAAAGAAGAAATAAGTTTTTTGAAGTATTTTCAGAGATATATAAGCAAAAGGCATTAGCACATTTAAATTTAAATGATAGTGTAAATTATAAGAAAAACTTTTATATATATTGCTTAAATTACCCATTTGTGGAAAAAAATGAAGAATGTAAAGATGTCAAATAGAACTTTAAAATTTTCTAATGTATTATTGGTATTTTAAATTGTTTAATAATATAAAAAGTGAGCATGAGGCAAATGAGTTAGCAAAGATTGAATTGGAGAGTTTATTTGGTAAGGTAGAGCCGATTTTTAATTTTGCAGATAGATTGTGCGAAGAGCCATTGCGTATATTCATGAGTATGCCCGAAAGATTACAAGATTATATAATTCATGAATTGCCATATGGTAAAATACAAGGTTATTTTGCAAAATCACATGAATTGAAAAATTTGAATAAATTAGTAAAGAGATTGGCATATACTCGGGAAATTTATGTTGTTTTAAAGCTTGATTCACATAAACCAATTGAAGACTTAAAAGATATTATTTTCTCGGAAGGTGTTTTAGGTAAGAATTTTCAATATTTCAAGGCAAAGGACTATGTGTGCATAAGAGCTATAACTCATCAATATTTTTTAGAAAAATCTGAGTATATATCAAAATTAAGTAGGAATGAACAAGAGATAGAAAGAAATGTAAAGATATTATTTTCCTATTTGACAGAAAAGCTTTATCGTATTCCTGCTTCTGTTACTTTGAGTATCGGAAAACGTTTAGAGGATTATTTCACTATTAGAGAAGAACCTTCTCTTTATCTTACACATTACTTTCATCCATATAAAGGTAAATTTCATCCAAAAATGGTAAGAGCATTAATAAATTATATATATCCTTCTGACAAAGGAATTTTGCTTGATAATTTTGCAGGAAGTGGAACTTCATTGGTTGAGGCAGTTTTGATGGAGCTTGATAGTAAAGGAGTGGAAATAAATCCGCTTTCTGCTTTAATGTGTAATGTAAAAACGAGATCATTAATTTTAAATTTTAATCAATTAAAGGAAGAAATATATAATTATTTTGAGGAGGTAAAATTTGCTCTTTCAATATATGAGTCTATGAAGAAGGGTCAATTGTTACTACAAAAAAGTAATATAAACTTTGATATAATTAGACAAAAAGTTTTTACTCTTTCAAGTAATCTGAAAGGTTATTTAAAGAGGGATAGTGAAATAATTTCACAAGTTTTAATATTTAGAGAAATTTTAAGTGCTATAAAAGATGATGAGGTTAAAAATTTTCTATTGTTAGTATTGAGTGGAACTATTAGTGATGTTATAAGAAGGAAAAATGGGAATTTTTTATCCTTGTTTGAAGAAAGATTAAAGGAGCTTTATTTGAGATTGTTCCTTTTTCAGGAATTAAATAAAGTTTTAAAAATTAATGTTGGAAAATCTGAGACTTATGTTTGTGATGCAAGAAATATGGAAGAATTTGTTGAAACGGAAGAAATAGACGGTATAGTTACATCTCCACCTTACTCTGTTGCGTTGGATTATATAAAAAATGACTTTCCCCAACTGGTACTTTTGGAATTGGTTGAATCTATTGATAAGTTAGAAAAAGCTATGATTGGAAATCCCAGGGCAACATATAATAAGGAATTACTCTTCACTTATGATAAAACTATTTTACCCAAAATTGCAGAAGATGTTTTAAATATTCTTTTTAGAAATGGAAAGGAAAAAGAAGGATTGCGTAGTTTAAAATTTTTTATTGATATGTTTAAATCCTTGAAGGAGATGTATAGAGTTCTTAAAAGAGGAAGCTATTGTGTTATTGTGATAGGTAATAATCATTTTTCTGTGGATGGAAAGGTTATTGAAATTCCAAATGATAAAATTATCTTGGAGTTGGCAAGTAGTATTGGTTTTGTTCAATGTAAGTTTATAAAGCGAGAATTAGAAAAGAGTAGTGAAGGTAACATCAAGGAAGAAAGTATCATAATTATGAAAAAAGGAGGTAGTATAAGTGGGGGTTAAAAAGAGAATAATTGAAGGACCGGAGATAAAAATTTCTGAGCCTATAGGGCGCTTTGAGATTGTAAGAAAAGTGGTCTCAACTTTTATTGATTTTGAAAAAGATAAAAAAGGAAAGGGTATTGAATTTCGTTATCCTGTTGAAAATCTATCTATTGGTGATAAACTTTATATTCATAGACCAGGAATTAAATGGAATTTTGATTTTAAGGTAGAAGTTTTTCCAAGGTTTGGCCTTCAAGATGGAAAGCATGAACAAATTGCTTTAATTTTAAGGAAAATTAAAAGGACAAATAAAGAAGAATTTAGCAAACTTTGGAATATGATTTGTCAGTTGTATCACTGTTCAAATAATGATGTAGATCTGCTTTTAAGAATGAACCGCATTTCAATAAGTAATCCCAAACCTGATATTTTATTGAAGGTTATAAAATGGTTATTTATTATGGAGGATATAGTTTATTGGCACTATGAGGGTAGAGCGTTTTTATATAACTTTTTCTTATATGTTATAAGTGAGAGAAACACTAAACAACTTAGTGATATTTTATCTCAATTTAAAAAAAGAAAGGCAAAACCTGAAAAAATAAAAAAGCTACTTGAAGAATTAGGGATAAATTGGGAATTACCATAATTCACGAGATAGTGTAAAATTGTCAAATAGAACTTTAAAATTTTAAACTTATGGAAAAGCACATAATTTCAGATTTTGAAGAGGAATTAAAAGAAAGTTATTTAAAATTTGCTTTAAGTGTTATAATAAGCAGAGCCATACCAGATGCAAGAGATGGTTTAAAACCTGTTCAAAGAAGAATTCTCTATGCTATGTATGATATGGGTTTATTGCCAAATAAACCATTTAGGAAATCTGCTACGGTTGTTGGTGAAGTAATTGGAAAGTATCATCCCCATGGAGACCAAGCAGTATATGATGCATTAGTAAGATTGGCTCAGGACTTTCATATGCGATATCCACTTATAGAAGGTCAAGGAAATTTTGGTTCTATTGATGGAGACCCACCTGCCGCATATAGGTATTGTCTTACAGGTGATGCCCTTGTTATTACAAATAAAGGATTAAAAAGAATAGATAGAATTGCCAATAGTGAAGATATTAAAAACTTAGGATTTGAAATTTTATCATTTAATAAAAAGATAAATAAAATTAGTAAATGGTTTGATTCTGGCATACACCCAGTTTTTGAAATTAGGACAGTGAGAGGATTTTCATTAAAAGGCACTTCAAATCATCCAATTTTAATTTTTGATAAAAGTTCTAAAAAATTTATTTGGAAAACAATAAGTGATATTCAATTTGGTGATTATGCAGTTATTGATATATCAACAGATTATCTTTTTAATAAAGAAGAAGCAAAAACTCTTTCAAAATACCTAAGGAAAGTTTTTAAAGAAAATAGTAATATTGTTAATAGTCTTGAAAATCCTAAAATTATATTATATTCAGCAAACTTTGACTTTTTAAGTCAAATTCAAGTGCTTCTTTTAAGGTTTGGAATTATAAGTAATATTACAAAAAATCAATTAGTAATAAACTCTTTTGAAAATCTACAAAAGTTTTATAAGTTTATAGGTTTTGAAGATAAAGAAAAAAGTTATCAGTTAAGAAAAATTTTAAATTCTTTTAAGGGGGAAATTTTTGAATTTAAAAATGGTTATTTAATTGAGCCAATTGTGAGGAAAAAATTTTTAGGTTTTGATAGGGTATATTCTATAAAGGTTGAGAGTGATTGTCATTCATTTGTTGCTAATGGTTTTATAAATCATAATACAGAAGCACGCTTAGAAAAAATTTCCTTAGAATTGTTAAATAATATAGAAGAAGATGTAGTAGATTTTGTAGATAATTTTGATGGTAGATTTAAGGAGCCAGTATTATTGCCAGCAAGCTTTCCAAACCTTTTAGTAAATGGTGCAGTTGGTATAGCGGTTGGTATGGGAACAAGTATTCCACCACATAATTTATCCGAAGTAATTGATGGAACAATTGCATTAATAGATAATCCAAATATTACTATTGAAGAATTAATGAGATATATAAAAGGTCCTGATTTTCCTACGGGTGGAGTTATTGTAGGTAAGAAAGGAATTTATGAAGCATATAAAACAGGTAAAGGAAAAATTACTGTAAGAGCAAAATATGAAGTTGATGATAAAAGTATAATAATTAAAGAAATCCCTTATCTTGTAAATAAGGCTGAACTTATTAGTAAAATTGCACAACTTGTAAGAGATGGCGTTATTGAAGGAATTTCTGATATTAGAGATGAGTCTGATAAGGATGGTCTTAGAGTTGTAATTGAAATAAAAAGAGGTTATGAAAGTCAGATTGTTTTAAATCAATTATTAAAGCATACGAAACTTCAAGATACATTTGGCATAAATATGATTGCTATTTTAAATAATCAACCAAAAACATTTAACTTAAAAGAATTACTTGAAGTATTTATTAGTTTTAGACAAGAAGTTGTTATAAGGAGAACACAATTTAGATTAAATAAAGCAAAGGCAAGAATGCATATTCTTGAAGGATTTTTAAAAGCCCTTGATAATTTAGATGATATTATTCAAATTATTAGAGGTAGTGAAGATGTTCAAATAGCAAGAAAAACACTTATTGAAAAATATAATTTTACAATTGAACAAGTAAATGCAATATTAGAGCTTAAATTACAAAACTTAACAAAACTTGAAAGAGAAAAAATTTTAAGTGAGTATAGAGAGCTTGAAAAAGATGTTAATTATTATCAAACACTTCTTACTAAAAGAGATGAGTTATTAAAACTTATAAAGAAGGAATTATTGGAAATTAAGGAAAAATATGGGGATAAGAGGCGAACTTTAATTACTGAAAAAGATGAGGTTAGTTTTGAGATTGAGGATTTAATTCAAAAGGAAGAAACAGTAATTTTAATTACAAAGAATGGTTATATAAAGAGAATGTCATTAAAAAGTTTTAGAACACAAAATAGAAATACAAAGGGTAAAACAGGCATTAAAACTTATGAAGATGATATACCATATAAAATTGTTATAGCAAATACTCATTCACAACTTCTCTTTATAACAAATAAAGGTAGAATGTTTTGGACAAAAGCATATAAAATTCCTGAAATGGGTTTAACAAGTAAGGGTAAATCTATAAATAATTTCTTTACATTAAATCAAGATGAAAGAATTGCTGATATACTACCTAATGAGGATGCAAGATATATAGTTATTATTACAAAAGCTGGAAGGTTAAAAAGGGTTAGTTTAGATGAAATCTCAAAGGGAAGAATGGGTTCTCAAATTATTAAGTTGAAAGATAATGATGAAGTAGTAAAGGCTTTATTAACACTTGGTGAGGAAGATATTTTAATAGCAAAAGAAGATGGAAAGGTTGTAAGAATAAAACAAAGTGAAATTCCAATTCAAAGTAGGAAAGGAAGTGGTGTTAAGGGGGTAAAGGGAAAGGATGTTATTTCAGGGTGCATTATATTGCCAAATTCAAAAGTTATAACTATTACGGAAAGAGGTTATGGTAAAAAGGTTAAAGAAGAGGAAATTCCAGCATTAAGAAGAGGAGCAAAGGGTATTTATATAATAAAGGCAAGGGAAAAAATAGGTAAGTTAATTGCGGTTGTTGATAGTATTCAAGAGAATGAAAATTTACTTATCATTACAAAAAATGGTTTAGCATTAAGAATAGATATTTCTAATTTAAATGAACTTTCAAGAAACGCTGGCGGAGTTAAATTAATTAATTTAGAAGAAAATGATTTAGTTAGTGCAGTGGGGGTGGTAAGATGAGATTTGAACCTTTTAAGATAAAAGTAATAGAACCAATAGCTATTACAACAAAAGAAGAAAGATTAAAATATATTGAGAATGCTTATTTTAATGTATTTTTCTTACCTTCAAATGTTATTACAATTGACCTTTTAACAGATAGTGGAACATCCGCTTTAAGTAAATATCAAATGTCCGCTATGATGCTTGGAGATGAGGCTTACGCTGGTTCTGAAAGTTATTATAAGTTTGAGGAATCTGCCAAAAAATTAACAGGAAAAAATTTTATAATTCCTGTTCATCAAGGAAGAGCAGGTGAAAAAATAATTACAACTTCTCTTATAAATAGGGGTGATATTGTAATATCAAATACATTATTTGATACAACAAGGGGAAACTTTGAGTTTGGAGGAGCTATAATATATGATATTCCGGAAGAGCATAGTTTAGAAAGTGAATATCCATTTAAAGGAAATATAGATTTAAATAAGCTTGAAGATTTATTAAAAAAATTTGAAAGGAAAGTTAAATTAGTAGTTTTAACAATTACAAATAATTCAGGTGGTGGTCAAGCAGTAAGTATAGAAAATGTGAAAAGGACTAAGGAGCTTTGTGAAAAATATAATGTTAAATTGATGATAGATGCTTGTAGAATTTGCGAGAATAGTTATCTTGTAAAATTAAGAGATGAAAATTATAAGAATAAAACAATTCTTGAAATTGTAAATGAAACATTAAAATATGCTGATATTATTACATTTAGTGCAAAAAAAGATGGACTTAATCATATAGGTGGATTTATTGCTTTGGATGATGAGAAATTAGCAGATGAATTTAAAAATTATTTAGTTCTTTTTGAAGGATTTCCAACATATGGTGGTATGGCTGGAAGAGATTTGGAAATTATAGCGGTTGGAATTATGGAAGCATTAGATGAAAATTATTTAAGTCATAGAATAAGTCAAGTGAAGTTTTTAAATGAAAAATTATATAATCTTGGTATTCCTGTAATGAGACCATTTGGTGGACATGCAGTTTATGTAGAAGCAAAACAATTTTTAGAGCATATTGATGAAAATGAATTTCCAGGGCAAAGCTTAGTAATAGCACTTTATATTGAAGGGGGAATAAGAGCAGTTGAGGTTGGTAAATTTATGTTTAAAGATGCAAAATATAATTTTGTAAGGCTTGCTATTCCAAGAAGAGTTTATACTTATTCTCATTTAGAATATGTGGCAGAAGTTTTTGAGAATATAAAGAAAAAGAAAGATAACATTAAAGGGATGAGAATAGTAAAAGAAAGTAAATTTTTAAGACATTTTACCTCTCATTTAGAAGCAATTGATAATTGGCATCTTAAAGTTTAAATAAACCCTTTTTCTACTTCATTAATAATTTTTATATTAAATTCTTGCGCAAGCTCTAAAACTCCACCTGGATAAACAAAAGGACTTATAAAAATTTTATCATCAATTTTCCTTTTAAATTTCATTTCATACAATTGAACTTTTTTTTCAAATGCGAATATGTCTGACTTATCAACAGAAGATTTTATTTCTATTGCTATTGTTTTACCATTTGTTATAATAAGGTCTATTTCAATAGTTGAAGGTTTTGAGAATACATAACCTTCATCATCAAAGAAAATTAATTTTTCTACTTTAAATCCCATGTCCTTTAATAAATAAGCAATTGAATTTCTAAAAGTATTTTCTGATTCAATTCCCCATCGCGCTCCAAGAGAACTTATTTTGTTATCTATGTATTTTTTCATATCTTGAAAGCCTTGTTCTACTTTTTGTTCTAATTTATATATTCTTTCTCCATGCTCTTTTGTTATTTCTCTTAATTCACTAACTGCTTGTGTTAATTCCATTACTGCTTTTTCTAATTTTTCTATTCTTTCACCATGTTGTTTTGTTATTTCTCTTAATTCATTAACAGATTGTCTTAATTCACTAACTGCTTGTGTTAATTCCATTACTGCTTTTTCTAATTTTTCTATTCTTTCACTATGTTGTTTTGTTATTTCCCTTAATTCATTAACCGCTTGTGTTAAACTTTCAATAGCTTTCCATATTCTTTGAAATTCTTCATTCATTCTTTGTTCCATTCTATCCATTCTATCATTGCTTTCTTTAATTGCTTGTCTTAATTCCCTAATTCCTTTTGTTAAATCATCCACTCTTTCAGTAAGCTTATTAATCGCTTGCCAAACTTTTTTACTTTCTTTATTCCCTTCTTTAACTACTTTCCATAGTTCCTTTATCATCTTCCTATTTTGCTCTATTTC
>JAUQPS010000127.1 GCA_030550205.1 bacterium | reverse complement strand
GCCCCAGACCTATCAAATGAGGTTAAAATTGTTAGAAATGAATTTGATGAATTTAAAAATTACTTAAAAACGATATACGAAAAATATCTTGTCAAGGTTCTCTATGAGATAAAAAAACTTGAAAACCCAACGCCAAAGGAAAAAATTTATTATTTTGACTTAATCAAAAAAATTTTAACTAACCTTGAGAGTATGTAATACATCCCAAACATATTTCGGAATTTCACGAACTCTTTCGCCAATATCAGGTCTATAAAATGCAGATGATTTAGGATGTATTTCGTTTAATAACTCTTTGCCTTTTTTCATCGCACCCTCCAAATCTTCATCAAAAACACTTATCGTATAAGCATATCCAAAAACATCAGATATATACCATTTTCCAGCATCCCTTGATAATAACCCAGGACAAAATACATAGCCATCCTTTTCGGGCGGTCTTACATACTCAAATAAAAAACTTTCCTCCTTAGCTTTTACATTTTCGTACGGAAAAATTGGATAAGCAACTACATAAACTATTCCAAAACCTTCCCTTTTTATTTCCGGAACCTTTGTTCCAGTTGCTATACAATTTAAAAATTCAGTATAACTTATACCCAATTGCTTATCTAGCAAAATGGAATATAAATCTGAAATTGGATACCCAAATCGTATTGTATGCTCTAAAAGGTAAATTCCTTCCTCATTTACTATACAATTTGCATCTACAACGCCCCAATTTGAATAAGAAGCAAGTAATTTCTCAAGCGGTTCAAGCATTTGCTCAAAAATTATATTTCTACCACTATCAAAATATGCAACAGTTCCCATTTCCCCAGTTGTTGGACCTATATCAAACGGGGCTAATTTTTTGTGCTCAAAATTAATTTCAAGTAAAATCCTTCCTTTTTCAGTTCTAAGCCATCCTTGAGGGGTAAAAAATCCAGCAACAGCAACCTCATATCCTTCAATAAACTCCTGCAATATAAAATTCTCAATTTTTATCTTTCCAGATTGCAAACTCTTCTTATTTCTTTTTTCAAAACCTTCAATATGCTCAATTATCTCTTCTGAATCACCAGAAAAATTAAAATTCTTTGGCAAATTGCCGGATTGTTTTAAAACATATTTCCCCTTGCTTTCTCTTAAAAAATTTTTTAACTCATTTAAACTATTGAAAACAAAATAATTGGGTATATTTATTCCGCATCTTTTAGCAACTTCACATCCTATAATTCTACTCCTTTCAACCGCCTCACCAAGTTTGGAACTCCCCACCACATTTAAACCTTCCTTTCTAAGCCTATCTTGTATAGCGGAATACTCACTCCCATCAAATAAAATTAATCCCGCCTTTTTATTTTTTTCAACAAATTCTTCAAGTGTAATTTCGTCGGAATGAAAAACTTTAATGCCCGCAATGTTTTCTAAAGCTCTTATTTTTTTCTCAACCCAAATATGTATTACATTACCTTCGTTTTTTAATAGGTAAGCAATCCCCGAAGAATCAAAACCGTGAGATACTATTGCTATTACCATTTTACTTTTTCCTGTTATAATTTGCGTAAACAGCTCTAAGCTGTTTTATCGCTTTCTTTTTAGTTTTATGCGTTCCCAAAACACGACCACTACTTTTAGAGATTACAACCCACTTATTTCCTCGTTTTCTTACTGCAAACGGCATAGCTTTAAATATGCTTTATTTGAAAATTTATAAAATCAACTATTTTATCAAAATCATTTGATATAAAATATATTCCACCACTGCGAATTATTTTATCCCTTACAGTTTCCTGCTCAGGTCTTAAATGTTTTTCTGGATTTTTAACCTCAGGAGATTTTAACTCAATAGCAATAAACCTTCCATTAATACAAGCAATAATATCAGGAATCCCATCAGTTCCCTTTTTCGTCTCACGAGGATGATAAAAAAATACATTCGCCTTACGCAAAAATTCGTTTACTTTTCTTTGCAATTCTCTTTCTTTCATCTTCCAAAATCAGATATTATGTAGTTTTAAGTCCCCTGCTACTTTTTAAAAACATATTTTAAACTTTTACCGGTTTTGTAATTTAAAGTTATCACAAAATAAGTATCACTTGCTTTATAATCAATATCATCAGGAACCATAACATCATAATCACCAGGCAAATCAAACTCATAAACCAAATTTGAACTAGCACCGTAATTTACATCAGCTAAACCAACAGCATAAAAACCTAAATTACACATTAAACTCAAATAATTTTTAATTGCGTATCTAAAATCATCATCAATAATTTTCAGTTGAGGTATCCCTGTATATTCAATTGAAACCTTATTTGAAAAATTAAATTCATTTACTGCACAAATTTTATACTTATGATGATACCTTTTTATAAACTGAAAAGCATAACTTAACCTAGGGAAATTGATATTTACTATACCACCATCAATAGTAAATGGATTCTCCACAAGAATGTAATCTCCATCCCAAAGAGCTGTTGAACTTGCTGGATATGCAACAGAATGATCGCCCCAATAAGGATTACCATCATATTGAGATGAATAAAAATCTTTAACAGCATCATCCATAAACCAAGCATTTACAAATACTTTGTAATTAGGGGATAAGTTATTCTTAATATAATTAACAACAGCATTTTGCCAATCACGACATATATGAACATAAGTTGTTTGATTATTCACTATCCTCCTTATGGTAAAATCAAAACCAAATTCATCTAAAAAGAAACCTTTTAGTTTATTTAAACATTTAGCATTCTCAAATAATGTTATAATATCCCGAATTTGACCAGAAACAACAGCTAGTAAATTATTTATCTCTTCCAAATGACCAACTTGGCTAGCTTCAACTTGATAATTATCAGCCATTGGAACATATACGAAAACACCCTTTTCAAGCAAATTTACAACACTAAAATAATTTGCCCTATCTGAACTAGTCAAATAAACTGGACTTGCTAAAACAATTTCATCAAAATTATTTAAAATTTCAGCAGCTTCCCATTGCCTATTGGTTAAATTGACCATATTTAGCAAACCATAATGGATAAGTAATTTTTTCATAACCCCAGACCCTCCTTAGTTAATTTTGAGAGATTATTTAGAGATAAGTTTTCCTCTCTATTGTTATAAACATTTCCAATTTTACTTTTGAATTTGTACTGACCATAAGGATTATTTAATACAGTTTCAAAAACACCATTAGAAGATACGCCAGGCAATGTTTCATCTTTATAAATTTCAACATCATTCAAATTATGAAAATTAAATTTGATTCTATCATTTATAACATTTATTCCCTTTAAACCTACAGGGGGCGGATATTGCAAAGTAATTCCACCATAATAATTACTTAATTTACCTTCTCTATTTTCATCATTAATGACAACTGATTTAACCTTTCCACCAAAGTTAATCTGAGTTATATCTTGTGAAACTGTTCCCTGAAAATATAATTGTGCCATTTTAACCTCCTTACTTTATTCTATAATTTAAAGTTAATTCAAAAAATTTTCTTGAAACTCCTATATTCAACATCAATCTATCATAAATAATTGAATTTTGCAACTTCAAATCAAACCCATTTTCCCAATAGTATACACCACCTAACCCAATATACCAACGCCAAGATGATATGTTATGGGTAGCATTAATGAAAATATAATCTTTCAAATCTAAATTATTTATATATGCAGTATACCAAAATCTTTCGGGATACTTTTCGTATATCAAAAACTGAATTTCAATTGGTTTCAGCACACGCCAAATTCTGTAAATTTTCGTCTTAAATACATAATCACTTTGCTGATACAATTTTATCGTATCCCTAATACCAAGAAAATTTCCCCACTCCCAATAAAACGAAGTTGCAAGTGTATCGCCTAAAACTGACGGAGTCAATTCGTAAACTTTAACGGTTTCTTTTTTAGTGATATACTTAGGAACATAAACAAATTTTTCTCTTGGTATCTCCTTCTCAACAATTTTTACCCTTACCGTGTCACTAAAATCATACCATCTGTAAAATTCCTCTAATTGTTTTTTATAATATGTTTTATCTTTATATGCTTCAACATATTTATAAGTCATAAAAACACCATAGCTAAGCAAAAAATATATGATTAAATTTTTAATCATATTCCTCATCACCTTCATCAATAAAATTTTCTTTAGAAAACTCATCGCAAAAATGCGGGCAACCACATTCCTCATCTAATTCCTCAGCCTCCTCAATCGGCATCATTTTCAATATATAAATAACTTTCGTTCTTACCATAAGGATTATATCTTATAAATTCACGGGATTGATTATTTGCGATATTTTTCAATATAATTTTATCCTCATCTATGTAAATTTCAAAATTCTCATCAAGTATAACCTCATCATTTTTAATTTTAGCGACAATATCAAGTATATCCTCAAAGCGATATATTTTCTTTCCCCAAAAACCAAACCACATACAAGGTTTGATTATTTAAATTTTATATTGCCAATCAGGTCCTTTATTTCTCCAAAAACTTGAGCTAATACCTTGCAATCTAAAACACAATGTTCTACTATATAATCCATAGCAATTTTACCTCTTTTAGTTCCCGCGTAAACTAAAGCTTCAATCCATTTATCACCATCTACCTCCGTCTTTTGGCTTTCAGTTTTAGTAAACTTTGCAATTGTATCAAGTTTATTATCGTGCAATTTTAATTTGTATTTCGCAATCCAATATAAATCAATGTGTCTTACGCTTTCTAACAAACGCTCACGATGTTTTAGTAATCTAGTTCTCAAAAACGGAATATCAAATCTTGTTGAGTTGTATCCTATAACAATATCATACTTCTCTAGCTCATCCCTTATTTTTACTACGACTTCCCTATCGTTGTGATAAATACCGTTTTTATAAGCTTCAGTTTTATCCCATCTGATTACATCTATTTTATTGGCAGTGATATTATAAATTACACCACATAAAATAAGACCATAATC
>JAUQPS010000126.1 GCA_030550205.1 bacterium | reverse complement strand
GTTTTCCTAAGCTTAGTGCTTCTGCCATTGTCATACCAAATGTTTCATATTTACTTGTAGAGATTAAAAAATCAGAATTTGATATTTCTTTTAAAGTTTCTTCATAAGTCATTGGACCTAAATACCTGACATTTTTTAGTTCTTTAAGCAGTTTTATAATAATTTCATAATACATTTTTTTAAATTTTTTAAATTCATCTTTTGCTATTTCCAAAAACTCTCCTATGAGTATGAATTCAATGTCCTTTAGCATCTTAGCAACTTCTAAAATTACTAATTGTCCTTTTAAAGGAAGTATTCTTGTCCGTATTAAAATTAAATTCAAAAACAGGGTTTGGTATTATGCCATTTATGCTTATTTTGAGATTGTTTTCTAATTCTTGCTTTTGAAAATTACTTAAAGCATAAACGCCAAATGAAAATTTATAAACAAGTTTAGCAATATAAGATTTTTTTATTATATAGGGTGAATGTTCCAGTATTATGATTTTTTTTAGGAATTTAAATGGTATGAGAGCTAGGCCATGTGGTAAAGCCATTTGAAGGATAATTCTATCTGGTTTAAATAAAATTAAGTTTTTTAATGTTAAGAGGAATTGAAAAATAACAGCTAATGGAAAGAAAATAAAGCCAAAGCCTACTTTATAAAAGAATACAATTGCTTCAACATCAATATTGTCTATATTCCACTTTTCATAGGATAATTTAAATTTATTAACTCTTATTAAGGTTTGAACTTTTACTTTTCCCAATTTACTTAATACTTTTGCGTGATTTAAAAAGAATGTTCCTTCATATGGTTTATATTTATTTGGGAAGAAATCGCAAATCATCAATATCTTCATTGCTTAAATTTTAAACTCCTTTAAAATTTTAAAAAACGGGGTATAGCTCAAGGGTAGAGCGTTCGGTTCGGGACCGAAAGGTTGTGGGTTCGAGTCCCACTACCCCGATTGGAGGAGTTAGTAAAAGCAAAAGCTTTGTTTGAAAAGTATAAAGAAATTTCAAAAGAAGATGAAAGTGTAATTATTTTTGTTTATAAAAAGGAAATTGGATGGGCATTTTTGAAATATGTTCATGAGCTTGGTTATACAATTATAAATAAAACTTTACCTTTTAAAGTTGAATATGATAAAGATATTGAAATTTACGATTTTGGATTTCATAATAGTGATATTCCAGTTGAAGAAAAGGAAGAAATTGAAAATGCTTTTAGAAATGGAAAATTAAGATGTTTAATAGCAACTCAAACCTTGGCTTATGGTGTAAATTTGCCTGCGGATAGGGTAATAATTTTACTAACTTCTTATTATGATAAAGAAAAAGGAAAGATGAGAACTATTCCATCTATTGTTGATGTTATTCAAATGGAGGGTAGAGCTGGAAGATTTGGTATTAAAGATATTGGTTATGTTAATATTTTAAGATATAGAACATCTGAAAAGACTTATAATAAAGTTTATGAAGAAACATTTACAAGTTCTAATACTGAACTTTATGAAAGTTTAATTAACTTTAAAAATGTTTTAAATGATTATCTTGGTGAGGGTGCAATTTTATCTTCATTTATTCTATCCGCTTATAAGATAAGTAATGGTAATGTTTTTGAATTTCTTAATAGAACATTTTCATTTAGAAATTTCAAGGATAATAGAAAATTAAATGTAATATTAGATTTTCTAGTTGAGAAGGGATATATTGAAAATAATAAGATAACACCGAAAGGAGAATTTTGTATAAGCACAGGTATTCCACCTACTGCTTATGAAGAATTTTTAAGAAGAGTAAAAATTGATGGAGATATATTTATAAAGATAAGACCCCTTATTTATACAAAAAGAATAAAAAATTGTTTAGAACCCTTTTTGAAAGACGAAGATTATATTAAATTTTATGATAGTGAGTTTATTAAGCTTTTAAAACCTTTTAGCTTTCCAGAGGATGGCTCGCATGAGCTAATTTTCTATATTAAAGGAGGATTATTTAAAATTGAGAATATTCATAATCCACCTTCTGAATTATATTTAAGCACAGAAGTTTTACATCTATCAAAAGTTTTAATAAAAATTTCAGATTATTTCTTTATTTCAAACGAGGATATTTTAAGGATTGCACACAGCTTAAAATATGGTCTTGATTATAATTTTGCTCCCATTGGAGCTATTGAATCTATTGGACATATAAGGGCAAATGCAATTAAGAATGCAATAAATAAAAAAATAAAAAAGCTTGATTTTGAAAATAAAGTTAGTGATATTTTAGATTTAATTGATACAAATATATTAAGTTATGTTCTTTCAATAAGATACACACATAAGGAAAATATTAAGCGTGAAGTTAAAAATATACTTAACATTCTCTCAAAACAAAAAGATAAGCTTTTAATAGATGAAAAAATTTTAAGGGGAGCAAGTTTATTTAAATTAAATAAAGAAGAAGCTTTAAAGCTTCCCTTAAATGAGTTGTTTTTAAAGTTTAAATTGTCTTAATTTTGTTTAGAAAAATCCTTTGGTTTAAAATCCTTACTATTTAAAATTCTTAAGTCCTTTCCATCCTTATGCTCTATTACAAAAAATCCTTTCTTTTCTGCTAAGTTCTTAATATCTTCTGAAATTTTTATTCCTGCTATCGCCCCATAAAGCTTATAATTTCTATATTCTGGATAAAATTCAAGAAATCTATTTATATTATTTTCTAATTGCTTTAAGCTATTTTCTCTAACGGTTGTTTTTGTCTCAATTATTATTACAAAATCCCTTCCTACCGCTAATCCATCTATCTCATAATTATCTCCATCTTTTGTTTTTATAGATGATGGTTTTACAACAGGTCTTATTATTTCTAATCCATATTCTTTTGCTGCATTTTCAAATCCATCTAAAATTATCTTTTCAGTATAATCACTCCATATGTCATTTAAATCGCTTATAGATTTTGATAAATTTCTCGTAGTCTCTTCAAGTTTTGTTAATCTTTCCATTGCCTCCTTGTGTTCTTTCTCTCTTTGCTTTTCATATTCCTCGGCTCTTTTCCTATCTTCCTCAGCTCTTTTTCTATCTTCTTCTATTAGTTTTCTTAACTCCCTTATAGCTTCTATATTTTTTTCATAAAGTTGTTTCAATTCTTCCAGTTCCCTATCGCGCTTAATCTTTCTTCTTTTCTTCTTCATATTGATAATTTTAAAGCTTTGAATAATATTTTTTTTCCATTTTTATGCTCTATTATAAAAAATCCCTTCTTATCTGCCAAATTTCTTATATTTTCAGTAATTCTTATCCCCGCTATTGCTCCATAAAGCTTGTAACTTCTATATTCTAGATAAAGCTCTAAAAATCTATTTAAATAGTTTTTTAATTTTTTCAAAATCATCGTTTTTATGTTCTTCTCCACTTTCTTCAAACTTTGTTAATTTCCCCATCACTGATTTTATATCTCCTTAATATCTAAGGCTTTAATTTAACTTTAAAATTTTCATATGCTTGCAGAAAACTATAAGGCAAAAATTGTTCAATATATAAAAAAGCTTGACTATCAAGAAAGGTTAAATATAGCAAGAGCTTATAATTATAATTTACATAAAGCTCCATCTAATTATTTTTTAATAGATTTTTATAATTCTCAAAATGCTTTAAGTGAAGAGCAATATAGTGCATTATTTAGAGGGGATGAAGCATATGCAGGAAGTGAGAATTTTATGAATATCCTTGAAAAAGTAAAAAGAATTTTTAAAAAGGATTATGTAGTTCCTGTTCATAATTTAAGAGGGGCAGAGCATTTAATTTTTAAAGTTTTTGAAGGAGATTTTATATCAAATGAACCAACAGATAGTTTTAAAGTTCTTTGTAATTATTTTAATAGAAAAATTTCAAAAGAAAGTGGAAATATTTGTTATTTTACAATTCCTACAAACTTTGAAGAGTTTTTAAAACTTAAAAATTATAAAAGTGTAAAAATTTTGAATGCAAGTAATATATTTTCTCAAATTGTATTTTGGAAAATTGAAAATAAATTATCAGGAAATTTAATTGATTTAGTATATGAATTTACAAAGGATTTTGATATTATTGTAATTTCTGCAGATGCAGATCTTATGGCACATGTTGGAGCATTAATTATATTAAATGATGAAAATTATTATAGGCAATTTTGTGAATGGCTTGTTTCATTTGAAGGACTTCATACATATGGAGGGCTTTCTGGAAGAGATATGGAATTAATAGCAATTAGTTTAGAGCAAGCAATTGATGAAAATTATTGGATTTATAGATATTATGAAGTGAAAAGTTTATTTGATAGTGTTAAAAATATAGGATATAATGTTTATAACTTAAATAGTGAAGGATTTTTTATAGATATTGAGAATGGTATTGGTTTTAATTTAGCACTATTTTTATCTTCACAAATAAGAGTAAAAGCTTATGATAATAAAGTTTTTGTAAGAATTCCAAAAAGAGTTTATTTTAGAGAACATTTTGAATACTTTAAGAAGGCTTTGGATTATTTAAAAGACAAGGATTATCCAAAATTAAGAAAATTATTTGAAACTAAATTTAATGAAATTGAAATTATGGATTATGAATTAATTGAGCCACTTAAAAAATATGATGTTTTAGAATATGATGGATTTAATTATAAATTAAAAGGGATTGAAATTATTTTCAATAAATCAAAAGAAGTTAGGAAAAAAGCAATAGAAGAAGCGGGATATAATACATTTCTTTTAAAGAGTGAAGATGTTTATATAGACCTTTTAACTGATTCTGGAACATCTTCTCAAAGTGATGAGCAATTTTTTGAGGGGTTAAAATATGATGGTAGAAATGCCTATGAAGTAATAAAAGAAAGTGTTTATGATATATTTGGTTTTGATAAATTTATAATAACACATCAGGGAAGACAAGCAGAGCATTTCATATCCCAACATTTAATTAAAAAAGGACAATATGTATTAAATAATATGTATTTTACTACTACAAGATTTCATCAGGA
>JAUQPS010000125.1 GCA_030550205.1 bacterium | reverse complement strand
ATTAATTAGAGATATAAATATCTATAAGAAAATTTATGAGTTTTCAACTGCATTTGATGGAAGTCCTTATAATGGCGGTCTTGCAGATAGGGATTTAGTTATGCTTGCAATTGGTTTAAAGGAAATGGTAGATTATGATTATTTAAAAAGTAGAATTAAGCAAGTGGAATATCTTGGAAATAAGTTAATTGAAAATGATATACCTATTGTAAAACCAATTGGTGGTCATGCAATATATTTGGATGCTAAGAAATTTTTAGAACATTTAGATCAAGATTATTATCCAGCGCAATCATTAGCAGCAGAGATATTTATTGAAGGTGGTGTAAGAACTATGGAAAGAGGAACTGTTTCAGCAGGAAGAGATCCGATAACTGGAAAAAATAGAAAACCCAAATTAGAACTTGTTAGAATTACTATTCCAAGAAGGGTATATTCAAATAGCCATATGGACCATGTAGTTGAAACAATTGTAAATGTTTATAAGAGAAGGTTTGAGATAAAGGGTCTTGAATTTGAGTATGAGCCACCATTTTTAAGATTCTTTACAGCAAAATTTAGACCAAAGCTTTAAAATTTTCAATATAAAATAAGTTATTATGAAATTTATTGAAATTACAAAGCCTGGAATAACATTATGGGTTGGAATTACTACATTTGGTGGCTCTATTATTGCCCATGGAGATGTTTTTAAATCAATTATTATTAGTTTATTTGTAATGTTATCAGCAGGTGGTTCTGCAGTTTTAAATAATTACTTTGATAGGGATATTGATAAAATTATGGAAAGAACAAAGAATAGAGCACTTGCAAGCAATAAAATCAATCCAAAATTTGCTCTTATTTATGGTATTTTACTTTGTGTGATTGGACTTTTAGGATTGTTGAAATTTAGCTTTATAGCGTTTTTATTAGATTTAATAGCAATTATTTCTTATTCTTTTGTTTATACATTCTTAAAGCGCAAAACTGCTTTCTCTTTAATAATTGGTTCTATTCCAGGAGCGTTACCACCATCTATTGGATATACCGCTATAAAAAATGAATTTGATATTTTAGCTTTTAGTTTATTTGCTTTAATGTTCGTTTGGCAACCTGCCCATTTTATATATTTATCCATTTTTATAAAAAATGATTATGAGAAAGTTAAAATTCCAGTAATTTCAGTAATTTATGGTAATAAATATGCCAAACTTTTGAGTTTTGTTTATTCAATAAGCTTATTTCCTATAACACTTTTGCTATATATAATTGGAGATTTAAGTAAAATGTTTTTATTGTTTGCAACAAGTTTAAATTTATTTTGGCTTTTCTTTAACTTCTTATATTATAAACAAATTGTAAGAGAAAGGATGATGTTTATACTTTCAAATTTGTATGTTCTTTTTATTTTCCTCTTGATAGCATTTGATAAGTTTATCCTTTAAAATTTTCGTATGGCAAGAAGGTGTGAAGTATGTGGGAAGGGGGTAATTTTTGGAAATAGAGTAAGCCATTCAAATAAAAAGAGTAGTAGAAAATTTAAACCAAATTTACATAAAGTAACCGCTATCATAGATGGGAGTAAAAGAAGAGTTAAGGTTTGCACCAAGTGTTTAAGAAAGTTGCAAAGGGCTTAATAGCCCTTTTTATATTATTCCTAATTGTTTTAGGAATAATATTTTATTTTCTTATAAATTTTCCAACATTTTTAAGTAATGAGGTTAAAAAGAGATTAAATAAACCATTTATTTATGAAAAATTAGAAATTGGATTAACAGGTATAAAGTTATATAACTTTGAAATTCCATCTATCATAAAAGGCGATTCCTTAAAAATTAGTTTTTCAATTTCAGAGCTAATTAATTCTCATTCAATTTATAAAATATCACTATATAACTTGTATTTAAACATTGATAGTTTAAAAAGCAATTTAGTAGAGCAAAAAGAAGGAGAATCAAGCAAATCTGATTTTCCAGATTTTAAAATAAAGAATTTTGATATTTATAAATTACATTTAGAAGTTGAAAATTTAAGTATAACTTTTGATAAGGTTATTTCAAACATAAAGTCAAAGAGGAAATTTTTAGAAATATCAATTAAAAGTGTTGATATTCAAGAGAATAAATTAATAAAACAGAAATTTGATAGTTTAAGTGTTTTTTTGAAAGTTTTTAAAGATAGTGTTATTTTAAGTTCTGATGTTTATTCTGATAGTATTATTATGCATAATTTAAATTTGTCTATTTTCCCAAATTCTCAAAAAGTAAATTTTAATGTTCAATATGCTAAATTTAAGCAATTTAATGCTTATAATTTTATTGGAGAAATTAAAACAGATAGTCTTGATATTATTTCAAGAGGAGATAGTTTGACATTTGAGCAAAACAAAATTTTAAATTTATTTTCACATTTTAAAATTAAAAATGATAGTATTTTTATAAAGAATGCTAATTTTTACATGCTAAATGGTAATATCTCTGTTTTTGGCATTGTAATAGATACAACATTTTATGTAAATGCAAAAGTAAAAGAATTAAATCCAGTTGAAAAAACTTATATCAGTGGTAATTTTTATATTAAAGGAAATTTTGGTTCTAACTTAAATGTTAAATTTGATGATGTAAGCTTAATTTTTGATACATTTTACCTTAAGAATATAAGCGGGTTTGTTTATTCAAATGATTTTAAAAGTTTTGTATTAAAGCAATTAGTTATTCAAGATGATAATGTTAAAGGAATTTTAATAGGAAATTATAATGTTGAAAATTCAAGAGGAAATTTTAAAGTTGATTTTAACTATATTAGAATTGGGAAATTTAATAAATTAATAAATGGTTTTAGTAGTTTTAAAGGTTCTGTTGATATTTATAAAAATAGTTTTGAAGCAAAAGGAAATGGAAAGTTATTCAATTTGGTATATGAAAATTATGAAATAGATAGTGGAAATTATGAGCTACATATTAAGGATAGTATTATTGATTTTAAGGGGGATTTTTCTTATTTGAAAGTGCAAGATAGTATAATTTTAGATAGTTCAAAGTTAATATATAATCAAATTGGCAAAAATGCTCAATTTTCTATAAGTGCTTATTCAATATATGGTAATTTGATAAGTAATGGTAATTTATTACTTTTAGATACTTTAAGGTCTAATTTTACAATTGCTTTTATAAATTCAGATACATTGATTAAGTTTGAAAATGGTATTTTTGAGAATTACAAAAGCTATAACTATATAAAACTTAAAAATGAAAACATTGTTTTTGAATTGTTGCTTGATTCATTGGATATTGAATTAACATTTATTAGTTTGAATTTTGATTATAGCAAAATTTTGAAAGTTTTTAATGTAGATAGTGTATATTTTAATGGTGAAATTACTTTAAGAATTACAAATAGAATTGATGACCCAAGGATATTTTTAAATACAAGTTTGTATAATGCTAAATTTAAGCAATTATATATAGATGAGCTTGAAGCGATGGTTTATTATTATGATAAACAAATTAATATAGATAGATTTAAAATTTCTAATAAAAATGGAACTTTTGAGGGTAATATAATACTTTCTTCTATTTTTAAGTTAAATCCATTTTCTTTAACATTGGAAGATGGACAAATTAGTGGTGAGATAGCATTTAATGGTTTTCCTGTTGATATTATTGAGCCTTTTTTATTGCCAAATATTGTAATAGATGAGGGTTATATTGAAGGTAAAACAAAAATTTCTGGTTCTGTAATATCTCCTATTCTTTCCGGTAATATGAAATTATATTCAAAAGATATATCTTTTGTTCCTTTGGATATTGAATTTAAAAAATCGGAGGGTAGTATAAGTTTTTACAAGAATGCAATAAGAATAGATAATTTGGTATTTGAAAGCTCAAAATTTGGAAATATGAAAGTAAATGGTTTTATTGTAATATCAAACAAGTTTAAGGATATTAATTTAGATATATCTGTAAGCTTAAATAAGCTTTATTTTTCTATGGATGAATATACGGAATTTTTTGTAAGTGGTAATTTAAAAATTTCAGGTAAGTTTCCAAATATATATATTGAAGGAAATTTAAATATAGATGAGGGGTATGTTAATTATCCAGTTGGATATAAATCTAATAGCCAGCAAGAAGCTTCAAATCCTATAAGATATTATATTACTATAAATGCGAATAGAAGGATATTTTTTAGTAATGAATTTATAGATGCAGAACTTTCAGCAAATTTAATTTTACAAAAGACAGCAGATATTGGACAATATCTTGAAGGCTCATTTCAAATTATAAGAGGAAGTGTTTATTTATATGCATTAAATAGAAATTTTAGAATTGTTGAAGGAAAAATAAATGTTGTTAGAAATAATATTGGTTTTGATATAATAGCGGAAGCTGAAATTTATAATGATACAATAACCGCTCATGTAATGGGAACATTGGAAAATCCTTATTTTGAACTTATTTCAAAAAAGGGAAGAAGTCAATTTGAAATTTTAAATTTAGTATTAAGTGGGGAAGTAAGTGAAAAGGGTATAAATTTAGCTCAACAAATTTTTACCAGAAATTTAAAAAGGAGATTTAATATAAATGAATTAACACTAGGTGCGGTTGGGAATAGTGCTTTAATTACCTTGGGAACTTATATTACAGAAAAATTATATTTAAAATTAAGCACAGATATTCAAAATCCAGATGTTTATAATTTAAAAATTCAATACTTTATAAATCCAGATTTTTCAGTTTTTGGTGAAAGAAAGGAAAATAATTATACAATTGGAATTGGTTATAGATTAAGGTTTTAGATTTTATCTAAACTTTTCAAATGGATTTTTACAATCATTACAATAATATATCATTCTACATCTTGTAGGACCATATTCACTCATTAATTTCACATTTTTTGAATCACAATATGGACATTGCTCTTCATCAGGAGGACAAATTCCTGCTTCTTTTAATGCTTTTCTGCCTTTTTCTGAAATATCTGAACTTCTCCAAGGAGGACTATAAATCCATCTTACTTCAAAATTCTTAATATCCATTTCCTTTAAATCATTTTCAAT
>JAUQPS010000124.1 GCA_030550205.1 bacterium | reverse complement strand
GTTTTATCTGAACTATGTGGAATTTAAACGATGCTCTTGAGATGGCTGTTAGTATTGCTGGGGTAGTTAAAAGAAGTTTTGATTTTCAATTTATTCCACGAATTATAACAAAAAAATTATGAATTTTAAATATATCGTTATTCATCACAGTTTCACAGAGGATGGAAAGGTCGTTAATTGGCAAGCTATTAGAAATTATCATTTGTCATTAGGATGGAAAGATATTGGTTATCACTTTGGAATTGAACTTATAAATAATAATTATGAGATTTTAGTAGGGAGACAATTAGATGAAATTGGAGCTCATACTTATGGTCTTAACAATCAGTCAATAGGAATTTGTTTAATAGGAAATTTTGATAGTAAAGAACCAAATGAAAATCAATTATTAAAAGCTGTTATTTTAGTTAGAACTTTATTAAAAATTTTTAATCTTGGTGTTGAAAGTGTAATTGGACATAGAGAAACTTATGTTTTATATAAAAGAGGTATAATAAGTTATGATGTTTTGAAAGAAAACATTAAAAGTTGCCCTGGGTTTAATTTTTCTATGAAAAAATTTAGGGAAATTGTCTCAAAAGATGAAAATATAAGAGTTCTTGATAAAAGTTTTCTAAAAGAGCTTAATGATTTTGATGAAAAAGTTCTAAATCAAAGAAAGATATTTTGGATATGAGATTTATTGTTGATGAGTTGCCACCAAGTGCTAATAAATTTAGATATTTTAATTCGTTAAAGAAATCTTGGATAAAACGCAATTTGATAATACACAACCTTAAAACAATTGATAAACCTTGTGAGGTAAAAATAAGTTTTTTTCTAACTAATAAAAGAAATGATATTGATAATTTACTAAAATGCGTTTTTGATTTGCTACAAGAAAGTAAAGTAATTAAGAACGATAATTTAATTTATAAATTATTCGCTCAAAAAATAATTTCAAATGAAGAAAAAATTGAAATAGAAATATATTTAATTTGACTAATTATATTTTCCCTATATTTTTCGTTATTTCCCAAAATTTCCCTTAATTTGACATTTTAGAACGAAAAATGATGGGAAAAGTTCTAGGGCTAGAGAGGGAAAATAACATTTAGAGTTTTTAACCCTGAAATTCAAAGACAAAAATTTGACCCCAATTTTGAATATATAAAAACTTATATTCCAAATTATCAGAATTATGAATATAAACCTATCGTTGATTTTTATGAAAGTAGAAAAAACTTTATAAATAAAGCAAAAAAAATTTATGAATTGTAGAGCTTGTAGTTCAGATAATTTATTATTCTATTTTTCTTCAAAGGGACAACTTGGTGTAAATGGAAATTATGATTTTTATATTTGTAAAGATTGTAAAAGCTTAAATTTAAAAGCAAACTTCAAATTAGAAGAAATTTTAAATTTTTATAATGAAAATTATCCACTTTTTGATATTAAAAAAACTTGGGGTAAGTACTATAAATTTGTTGAATTTGAAATGAGGAATGTCATAAGAAGAATAAAATTTATTGAAAAATTTGTTGATTTGAAAAATTTAAAGGTTCTTGATATTGGTTGTGGTGATGGAAAGTTTTTAGAATTTTTGAAAAAACAATATAATTGTTATGTTGTTGGAATTGATATTGTAAAATTGAATGAAAACATTAAAATCTATGATAATATAGATGAAATTGATGAAAGTTTTGATATTATTACACTTTGGCATTACATTGAACATGATGAAAATCCAATTAAAACTATTGAAAAATGTTATAATCTATTAAATAAAAGTGGGATTATGATTATTGAAACACCAAAATTCCCATCAATTGGATTTAAAATTTTTAAGAATAATTGGGCAGGACTTCATACACCAAGACATTTTATTATTTTCTCAAAAGAAGGTTTATTTTCTCTTGTTAAGAATTTCAAAATTATTCATTATGGTAGTTTTACAAGTTTTGATAAATTTTTATTATATGGTCTTACAATTTTAAAACCAGAAGAGAAAAACTTCATAACTTGGACAATACTTTCATTAACTTTTAGACCTTTTTTATTATTTTTTGATGATGTTCATACAATTGTGGTTAAAAAATATGTATAAATTTGCTATTGTTGGAGGTGGATTTGGTGGTTTGGTTAGTGCTATTAAGTTAAAAGATTTTGTTCTCTTTGAGAAATCAAAAATACTTGGAGGTTGTGGTGGATATTTTATAAGGAATAATTTAGTTTTCAATTCTGGTGCAACTACGATAGCATTCATGGGAAAGAATGAATTTGTATATCAATTTTTTGAAAGCTTTGGAATTAAATTAGATTTTAAGGAACATAAGTTGGCTTTTGATATAATTGATGTTCAAGATAATAAAGTTTTTAACTTTAAAGAAGTTATAAATTCAAATGAAAAAATTTTTGAAAAAATTTATTACAATCCCTTAGCTTTAATGAAGTTTTTATTTGATTTTCTAAAAGTTTCAAATTTAAATGAATATGAAAAACACGCATTGATAATCTCTCTTCAAAGTTCAAAAACACCATTTGAGATTTTTAAGAAACTTTCTTATGATTATTATTTGAGTACTTGGGCTATCTTTAAAGAAGGTTTTAAGAATTTAATAGAATCTATTGAGCAAAGGATTATTAGTAATGGTGAAATTATTAAAGAGTGCGAAGTTGTTAAAATTAAAAAATTAAGTAATTATTTTGAAATTGAAACTACTAATGGAATTTATAAAGCAAAAAATGTTATTTTAAATCTTGATCCTTGGAATGTAAATAGAATTCTTGGAAAGAATTTGCTGAAATTACCAAAAGAAAATAATTTGTGGCATGCATTAGTTTTATATTTAAGTTGGAAAGTTAAACCATTAAAAAATTATTATTATTTAATTCTTGACAGAAATTTAAAAACTATCCATGCTCCTTTTGTTAGTTTTTTTGAAAATGGAACAATAACAATTTCTGCACATTATAAGAATTACTACAACGAGAAAGAAATTGATCATTTGTTAAATGTCCTAAAAAGTATGAATATAGAATTTCAATTAATTACAATTGCTAATAGTAAATCGTTTGAAAAATATACAGGAAGATATAAAGGTTATGTTGGTGGTTTTGAAATGTCTTACATAAATCTAATTAGTTCTTTTCTTAGAGGATTAAAAAAGGATGGAATTTACTTCATGGGTGATTATTATTTCCCTGGTCAAAGTCTTGCAAGTTCAATAATAAGAGCTAAATGGTTATTATGAAAAATTTTCTATATTTTTGGGCATTTTTTAAAAAATTTGAAATGATGATTAAGATAGAAAGCGTAAAAAGTATAAATGAACTTATTTATTTTCATTCAAACTATAAATTTGTTATTAGAGTTTTTTCAATTGATATTTCAAGAGAACTTGGTAGGATTTTAGCAAATTATAATAATAATTTTTTAGAGGTATATGAAAATTATAAAACTTTGTTAAAGAAGGTTTTTAAACTAAATCCGAGCCATAGTAAAAAAGTAGATGTTTATTTCCATATTTATGGATTGATTAAGCATTTTTTAAATGAAAATCAAAGAAAAAATTTATTAAATTTAATTGAAGGTTTTAGAAACTTTAAAATTGATGACAGAGCTATAAATAATAAGTTCATAGAATACTTACCTTATATTAGTGATGAATACAAAAGGCAGATTATTTTAAGTTTTTGTATAGATGAGGGGCAAAAGCCCCTCAATTTACAATAATTTTGTAAGATTTATTGTTTAATTTTAAAATATAAATTCCTTTGTTTAATTTAACATTAATTGTTTTCTTGTTTTCAACATATCCCTCATATTCATAAACCTTTCTACCTGATAGATCGTACAACTTCAAGTTAGCACTACCATTCATATAAATTGTAATTCTTGAATTCTCTGTTTTTATCTTTAACTTTGAAGATATTAATTCACTATTATTAGTAAATGTTTCACAATACCTTCTTAAAAGTTTTATTCCATAAGTGTATCTATAAACTCTATATACACAAAGATCAGAACCTACACTTATTGGACCTTCTATAATTGTTGCCTGATCTACATTAGTTATTCTATCCTCATATATTACACTACCATCAGAAATCCTTGCTATTCTTAATTTCTTAACATTATAAGTGGAATCCGCACCATATACATAAAAATCATTAACGAAAACGATGTTGCTAATTGAATGTCCATTAATAATATCTTGTCTTATAAGTGATATATTATTTGAAGCATTTATATAAAAGAAGTTTATTATTGAGCTATTTGAAGTTGCTATAACTACTACTAATGTGTCTCCTTTGAAGTAAGAGCTATGGTAGCTTGTTCCACTTGTTAGTTCAATTTTATATGGTGATGAAGAACAACCGGTTAAATCTAAATTACAAGCAACGATATATGCTGTATCTGGATTAAGTCCTGATGTTCTTGTTATTGAAATTGCCCTTGAATCTGTCAAAATTGCATCTAATGGATATTCATTAACTGATGGGTTAGTATTATTGTCTATAACAATGCTAATTGGTGTTGAACCAAATTTATATGATATTAAATCTGCACTATAATATGGATATGGTGTTGATGTTCTTGTAATTAAAACATAATAATCACTTCCTATCTTTCTTAATCTACATCTTGTATAGAGATTTATATTACCAAAATTTGAACTATCAATTGTTGTTAAGCTAATAGGATTTAACATAAGAGCTATGAGCTCATTAGTTGAAGTATTAGGATAACACAAAATTGTATTACTATATTCAATGATTTCATAAGGTTGTCCTCTCATCAACTTATAAGCAGTTGAAATGGAACCCGTTATTCTATCTAAGTATCTTAAAGTATCGTTAGGTGGTGAATATCTGTAAATGTAAAATGGTGTTGATAATGGAGAATAGGGACTTGTATGTTTTCTCCAAAGGATATTTAAATTAGCATCAATTTTCCTAACTGCAAAAAACGATGATATACCAGTTGAAAGATAAATATCATTTGAGAAAGTTTTAATTATATTTGGGTATGTTTGGAGTGGTGCTTCTATTTGAAATGAGTCAGCAAAGTTTATA
>JAUQPS010000123.1 GCA_030550205.1 bacterium | reverse complement strand
TAGGAAATTTTGAAGAAGAACAAGAAAAATATATACTTTCTCATATTTCGTTGGGTGAAATTTTTATATCATCTGATATAATACCAAAGCCTGAAATAATTTCAAAGTTAAAGGAAAATGGTATTTTACCTATATATTTAAATTATTCCTTTGAATCACTTGAAAAAGAAATTGAAAGAAGTCAAGAACCAAATATTGTATTAAAAGTTCATCCCTATGAGCAATATAAGGAAGAAGTTGAGAAAATATCAGAGTTTTTAATAAAAATTCCAACAGAAGGTTTTACAGACAAAGAAATAGCAATGATGATATTAAGAAGTTTAAAAAGTGAATATGATCTGATTTTTAGTAATGATGATAAGGTTTATGAAGGAATAAATGCAATTCGTTATTTGGATGAAATAATTGATTATGAAGGATTTAATAATGCACTCTTTATAACTTATAAAAGGCTATATTTGATAAATTTTAAATGGGTTTTTGAAGTGATTAAAAATTCCAACTTTGAACCTTTTGTATTTTTCTTACCAGAGAAAGAAGAGATTAAGGAGCTTGATTGGGTTAAGAAAATTTGGTCAGAAATTATTGATTTAAAAATTCAAAAGAATTCTTGTATAGTTGCAATGGGTGGTGGTGGCTTATTAGATTTGGTAGGTTTCACATCGTCCACATTTAAAAGAGGTTTTCCGTTTGTTTCAATTCCAACTACATTTATATCTCAAATTGATGCATCAATAGGTGGAAGAAATTCATTACATTATTTATCGCACAAAAACATTCTCGGAACCACGTATTATCCAAGATTTATCTTAATTGACCCTGTATTTATTTTAGGTTTAGATGATGAAAAATTCTTTTATTCATTAAGTGATGCAATAAAATATGGATTACTCTTTGATGAAAAAATAATTGACTTTCTTGAAGAAGAGCATATAAAAATAAAACAGCGTTATTTACCTACTATTGAAAATTTAATAAGAAAATGTGCATTAATTAAACTAAATGTATGTAATCGTGATCCATATGGATGGTCTGAAAGGAGAAATTTTGAATTTGGAAACACAATTGCTTATTTAATTCAAGAAGTTTTACATTTAAATTATCAAAAAGCACTTACAATGAGTATATATTTAATTTTGGAATTTTTATTGAAAAAATCAATTTTGAGGGATAAAACAATTCTTGAAAGGGTTAAAAATCTATTTGAAATTTATTCACTTGATTATAAATTAAATGATGAAGAAATTGAGAGAATTTTAAAGAAATTTGAAAAGGAAGAAATTCAAATAATTGGAATTGAAACTTACAAATCACCAATTCCATTAAAACTAAATTTAAAAGAATTTTTTGAAGTGTTAATTTAGTTTATCTAAATAGAACCACCAACATTCTTTTGGAATTCTCATTCTTTCTGAAATTTGAGAAATTTTATAATTTCTAAAATAATTTTTATGAGATTTTAAAAATTCAAGAAGAGGATTTATTGCTTCAAACATATCAATATCTTTTGCTTTCCTTATAAGTTTATCAAGTCTAAGAATATGCTCAAAGCATTCATAATCATCCACAAATTTATGATTTTCAGATATTACATTTTCCCAAAATAATACTTCTTCATCTACTTCCCTTTTAAACTCCTCAATTTTTACATTTACATTTCTATTTCTTAAAATATAACTAATTAATTCCGCTGTAAATACAATATTATAAAATATCATAGCAACAAATCCAAGTGAAGGGTTTTTTGTAATTAAAAATATACCAAATATAATAAAAAAATGCACAAAAACAATTAGTATTGCCGGCAATACAATATTATTTTTAATACGCATCTGGTATATAGAATATATACCTAAAAAAGAACCAATGATAATAAGCAAAATCCCAATCAAATTTTAAATCGCCAACCTATATAAAGTTCCCTAACCTTTGGATTTTCTATTAACTCCCTCGATGTTCCTTCTATAAGTATCTCACCTTCATATATAATATAAGCCCTATCTGTAATTTCAAGAGTTTCCCTTACATTATGATCTGTTATTAGAATGCCAATTCCTATGTTTTTCAATTGGATTATAATATCTTGAATTTCTTCTCTTGTTTTAGGGTCAATACCTGTAAATGGTTCATCTAATAATAAAAATTTTGGATCAAGTGCTAATGCTCTTGCTATTTCCACCCTCCTCCTCTCACCCCCTGATAATTGATAACCCTTGCTATCTTTAAGTCTTAAAACATTTAACATTTCAAGTAATTTCTTTGTTTTTTCAATTCTTTCTTTCTTCTTCATTCTTTTCATTTCAAGAACACTATAAACATTATCCCATACACTTAAATTTCTAAAAATTGATGCTTCCTGAGGTAAATAACCAATTCCAAGCCTTGCTCTTTTATACATTGGAAGTTTTGTAATTTCTTTATTATTAAAAAATACTTTCCCTTTATTTGGTCTTATCGCTCCCATTATCATATAAAATGTAGTAGTTTTACCTGCTCCATTTGGTCCAAGTAATGCTACAACTTCACCAGTTTTAACAGATATATTTATTCCTTTTACTACTATCCTTTTTCCATATTTTTTAACAAGTCCTTTTGCTTCTAAAATGTCCAAAGTTCTAAAATTTTAATGCCCAAGCTTTATAATTTTGAAACTTTATAATGAGCCTAAAATCGGATAAATGGATTGAAGAAATGTGCATTAAATATAAGATGATAGAGCCATTTGAAAAGAATCTTATTAGAAAAGGAGTAATTTCTTATGGGCTTTCTTCATATGGATATGACATAAGGGTTGCTGATGAATATTTAATTTTTACAAATGTCTATTCAACTATCGTAGACCCCAAAAATTTTGACAATAAGTCATTTATTTATCATAAAGGTGAATTTTGTATAATTCCACCAAATTCGTTTGTATTAGCAAGAAGTGTGGAATATTTTAGAATACCAAGAAAAGTAATGGGTATATGTATTGGTAAGAGCACTTATGCAAGATGTGGAATTATTGTAAATGTAACTCCATTAGAACCTGAATGGCGCGGCTATTTAACCATAGAAATTTCAAATACTACACCATTACCTGCAAAAATTTATTCAAATGAAGGAATAGCTCAAATCATTTTTATAGAAGCAGATGAAGAAACAAGAATTTCTTATGCAGATAGAAAGGGTAAATATCAATTTCAGGAAGGAGTTACACCACCAAAAGTGGAGGTAGAAAATGGAGAAGGAGAAAGATAAGGAGAAAATTTTAGAATCAACAATAAAACAACTTGAAAAAAATTATGGTAAAGGCATTGTAATGAGATTAAGTGATAAAGCGAAAATTCAAGTTCCAGTAATCCCAACAGGTTCAATAAGCTTAGATTATGCACTTGGAATAGGAGGATATCCAAGAGGAAGAATTGTTGAAATATATGGACAAGAAGCATCTGGTAAAACTACCTTAGCACTTATGGCGATGGCAGAAACACAAAAATTAGGAGGTGCAGTATTATTTATAGATGTAGAACATGCATTTGATCCAAATTATGCCAAAATTATAGGTGTTAATATTGAAGATAGTAAGCTTTTGATTTCTCAACCTGAATATGGAGAACAAGCATTAGCTATAATGGAAGATGCTATAAGAGGTGGAGCGGTGGATTTAATAGTTGTAGATTCAGTTGCAGCATTGGTTACAAAAGCAGAATTAGAAGGAGAAATGGAAGATATGGGCATTGGAGGACAAGCAAGACTTATGAGTAAAGCTTTAAGGAAATTAACCGGAATAATAAGCAAAACTGGAACTGTTGCTATTTTTATAAATCAAGTAAGAGAAAAAATTAGTCAAATTCCATACGGAGGACCACCTGAAACAACTCCTGGTGGTAGAGCATTAAAATTCTTTTCATCTATAAGAATTGAAGTTAAAAAGGGGGAAAGCATAAAAGGACCAAACAATGAAATTATTGGACATATTATAAAGGCAAAAGTTGTTAAAAATAAACTTGCTCCACCTTATAAAACGGCAGAATTTGAATTAATATATGGTAAGGGAATAAATAAAATTGGTGAAGTATTTGATTTGGCTATACAAGTTGGTATTATAAAAAGGTCAGGTTCTTGGTATTCTTATAATAATGAGCAATTAGCCCAAGGTAAAGATAAAGCTATTGAGTATTTAAAAGAAAACCCTGATTTATTAAATAAAATTGAAGCGGAAGTAAGGGAAAAGTTAAAAGAGTATAAAATACAAGGGGGGGAAGATGGAAGCGAAGAGACATCAGAATAATATAATATGGTCCAAAAAAGTAAAGACGGATAGAAGAACTTACTTCTTTGACATAAAAACTGATTCTAAGGGTAATAACTTCATCTCAATTTCAGAATCAAGGAAAACTCCTTCTGGACCAAAAAAGCAGATGATTGTTATATATCCTGAAAATTTAGAAGAATTTTACAAAGCCTTTTTGGAGGTGAAAAATAATTTCAAATAAATTGAAACTTTCAATTGTTATACCAGTTTATAATGAAAGAAATTATATAGAAAAGGTTATTAGAAATGTTAAAGAAGTAGATTTAGGATATAATGTTGAAAGGGAAATAATTGTAGTAGATGATGGAAGTACGGATGGAACAAGGGAAATTTTAAAGGAATTAGAAAATTCGGATGAATTTAAAGGTATTTTAAAGGTTATATTTCATGAAAAGAATACGGGGAAAGGAGGGGCTTTAAATACAGGATTTAATTATGTAACGGGTGATATTGTAGTAATTCAAGATGCAGATCTGGAATATGATCCAAGAGATTGGAAGGAAATGTTAAGGCTTATAATTGAAAGAAATGCAGATGTTGTATATGGTTCAAGATTTTATGGAGCAAGCCATAGAGTTCTTTATTTTTATCACTTTTTGGGAAATAAAGTTATCACTTATTTAATAAATATCTTATTTAATATGACATTTTCAGATATAGAAGTTTGTTATAAGATGTTAAAAAGGGAAATATTAGAAAAAATAAAACCCTTTAAAAGTAAAGATTTTGGATTTGAGGTTGAAATTACTGCAAAAATTTCAAAACTTGCT
>JAUQPS010000122.1 GCA_030550205.1 bacterium | reverse complement strand
GTAGAAGATGGTCCATATTTTGACATTTGGGCATATATAAAATCATAAATTAACAAAAGAAACAAGCTCCCTACTAACCACCTCATGCTTCCACCCCCTTTCCTATCTTGGTTATCTCAGACATTTTGAAATTTTAAACCATTTATATTTTATCTTTCAAGTCTTTAAAATATACATCTTTATAAGCATTTTAATAATTATAAAATTCTTTTACAAAAAAATTTAAATTGTTTCAATTTTGAGAACTCCAATAAATTAACTTTAAACTTTTAAAACTTTGCTATTTGTTATCTTTCAATTGGATACTTTGAAAGTTGGAGATGTTTTACAAATTAATTTTATTGGTTATGATTTTGAAGTTAAAACTATTATAGATAATGATGGTTATGCACTTATTCAACCGTTTGGATATTTTAAACTTGCTAATTTAGATTTAATTTCTGCTCAAGATAGCATATTTGAAAGAATTAAGGATATTTATCCATTAGCAAAAGTTTCTATCGTTATTTTAAATAAAATGTCTCCGAAAGTTTATATTACTACAAACGTTGGAATTTCAAGTGTTATTGATTATCAAAAGGGGATGACTATAAAATTTTTGTTGTTTTCAAGTGGTAAATTTTCAAAAAGAAGTATTGAAAGAGTTTTATTAATAAGGGATAATAAAGCTATGGTTATTAAAGAAAATGATTATGATATTCAATTGATGCCAAATGATATTTTAGAGGTTCATATTAAGGAAGAATTTAAATGGCAAGATCTACTTCCTATAACTAGTTTTATTATGAATCTAATAACCCTTTTAGTTCTTTTTGGAGTGATAAGCCCAAAATGAAAGTGAAAGAAAATTTAGTAATTGAAATTATAGAAGATAGATATACAATATATGACCCTATTGAAGATAAGCTTATTAGTTTAAATTTAAGCGGTTCTTTAATTTTTGAATGGATTTTAAAAAATTTAAAAATTGAAGAAATGATAAGTAAATATACTCAAATATATGATGTTGATGAAAATAAGGCAAGAGAAGATATTGAAAGTTTAATAAATGAATTAAAAAAGGAGGGAATAATAGAAGATGATAAGGAGAGTTCTGATAGCGAATAGGGGTGAAATTGCAGTTAGAATTATATATGCTTTAAGAGAACTTGGAATTGAAAGTGTTGCTATATATTCGGAAGCTGATGAAAACTCATTACATGTAATGCTTGCAGATTATGCTATTAGAATAGGACCACCAACCTCTAAACAAAGTTATTTAAATATGAAAAATATAATAGCTGCTTGTGAAATATCAGGAGCTGATGCTATTCATCCAGGTTATGGATTTTTGGCAGAAAATGCAGAATTTGCAGAAATGTGTAAAGACCATGGAATTATATTTATTGGACCACCCGTTGAAGCAATTAGGGCTATGGGAGATAAAATTGAAGCAAAGAAAATTATGAAAAATGCTGGTGTTCCTGTTGTTCCTGGAACACTTGAACCAATTGAAAATCCAGAAGAAGGATTAAAAATAGCAAAAGAGATTGGATTTCCAGTGATAATAAAAGCGGCAGCAGGAGGTGGTGGAAGAGGAATGAGATTAGTTTTAGAAGAAAAGGAATTCATAAATGCCTTCCTATCTGCAAGTAATGAAGCATTAAATGCGTTTGGTGATGGGAGAGTTTATATTGAAAAATACTTAGAGAAACCAAGACACATTGAAATTCAAATACTTGGGGATAAACATGGAAATGTTATTCATCTTGGGGAAAGGGAATGCTCTATTCAAAGAAGACATCAAAAGATAATTGAAGAAGCCTTAAGTCCAGCATTAAGTGAAGAAAAGAGAAAATGGCTTGGTGAGATAGCGGTAAAGGGAGCAAAAGCAATAGGTTACTATTCTGCTGGAACAATGGAATTTTTAATGGATAAAGATGGAAATATATATTTTATTGAAATGAATACAAGAATACAAGTAGAGCATCCCGTAACAGAAATGATTACAGGAATTGATATTGTAAAAGAGATGATTTTAATAGCAATGGATGAAAAATTAAGATATAAACAGGAAGATATTAAATTTAAAGGGCATGCTATTGAAGCAAGAATAAATGCAGAAGACCCAGAAAGGAACTTTATACCAACTGCTGGAAAAATTGATTTTGTTCATAAACCCGGTGGTCCTGGTATTAGAGTTGATAGTCATATATATTCTGGTTATACAATACCTCCATATTATGATTCATTGATTGCAAAACTTATTGCTTGGGATGAAAATAGAGAGAAAGCTATAAATAGATTAAAAAGAGCACTTGAAGAGTTTGTAATTAGAGGAGAAGGGATTAAAACGATAATTCCATTACATTTAAAAATTTTAGAAAATGAAAAATTTAAAAAAGGTGATATTCATACAAATTTCTTAGAAGAGATTAGTATCCTTTAAAATTTCAAGTATGAGAAGTTTTATTTTTTTAACTTTTCTTTTTTTAGGTTGTTCTTATGCCCAAAAGGAACTTAAAATTGATGAAAATAAATTAATTGAATTTATAAAGAAAAATTTTAAAAATTATCAAATTTTTGATAAACCTATCATTAAGGCTAAATATAAAAATTTGATCTTGGTTGAATTTGCAAGTGCAGGTGCCACTACTAATTATAGTGTTATTCTATTATATAAGAACAATAATTTTCAGATTACAAAAATTAAAAAGGATAGTAAATATGAGAATGCTATATTTGTAATTGGAGTAGGCGGTGCTGGAAGATATGGTGCTGATGTAAAACTTGGTGAAAAATTAAAATTTTATGAGTATTCTATATATGGTGAAGATAATGATTATTGTAGAGCTAATGTTTATAATTTTAATAATAAGGCTTTTATATTAGATGAAAAAGAAAGTAAAATTGAAAGAGAAAATTATTGTAAAGAGGTTTGTAAAATGCTTGGAATTGAAAGTAAAGCTTGTGATTAACCCATACCTTAAAATTTTAAAACTATGAGAAAGTTCATTTTATTTTCAATATTTATTTTGTTTTGGGGGTGCTCCTCTGATAAGGTTGATGAGAAGAAACTGGAAGAGTTTATAAAGGAGAATTTCAAAGATTATGAGCTTCTTGATAAGCCTATTATTAAGGAGAAATATAAAAATTTGATTTTAGTGAGTTTTGCAAAAGCCGGAACGGAAGGGGTTTATAGTGTAGTTTTATCACATAAGGGAAATAAGTTTAAAATTGTAGATATTAAGAAAGGTGATGAAACAAAAAAAGCTATATTTACAATTGGAAAAGATAGGACTGAAAGATATAGTGCTGATGTAAAACTTGGAGAAAAATTAATTATTTATGAGCACTCTATATATGGTAAGAAAGATGATTATTGTAATGCTTATGTTTATAAATTTGAAAATGGCATATTTGTGTTTGATGAAAAGGAAAGCTTAAATGAAAAAGGAAATTATTGTTATGAGATTTGCCAAAAAATTGATGTTGATAGTAGAGTTTGCAATCCAGAAATTGACCAAAAGAAATTAAGTGAGTTTATTAAAAATAACTTTTCAAATTATAAGCTTTCCAAAAATCCTATTATTATAGATAGATATAAGAGTTTAGTTGTAGTAAGGTTTTCAACGGACTATAAAAGTGCAATTTTATTGTATAAAAATAATGAATTTCAAAGTGTAAAAGTTAAGAAAGGAAATGAAGAGGAAAATGCTATATTTAAAACAGTTATAGGAAAACAGGTAGGTTCCCGTGTAAAAATTATTGATAATAAAGTAATAGCTTATGATTATTCAATTAGTAATAACAAAAATGATTATTGTGAAGTTAGAGTTTATGATTTTGATAGAAATGTGCTTATCCCAAATAGAGAAGCAAAAAACATAGAAATTACAAGTTGTATGGCAATATGTAGTGCTATATTAGATGGAAATTGGAAAAGTAGTGTTGCTTGCTCCAAGCTTTCATCTCCCGAAAAATTAGATGTTACAATTGATGAGAGTAATTTAAAAAGTATAGTAAGGGAAAAGTTCGGTAGCGGTCTAGATGAAGTTGAACAAGAGATTGAACCCTCTATATCAAGTGTTATAGGTTTTAAGGATTTAATTATTGTAAGTGCAGAAAAATACTTTTATAGTGCAAGAAATATTCAGAAGGAAGAAGGAAACTTAATATTAAAATATAAAGATGGAAACTTTCAAATAGTAAAGGTTAAGAAAGGTGATGTATATGAAGAAGCTGTATGGTCCTATCAATCTCCAGCTCATAATTTAGAAATAGGTATTGATGGAAAAATAAGGCGTTATACCTATAATTCTTCTAGTGATTGTAATGTTGAAGTTTATGATATTTCAGATGATGGACTTATTCTTGATGAAAAAGCAAGCAAAATAGAAACTGGAATTTATTGTAAAATTAAAGATATAATAACATCAGTAAAATAGTTGAAAAGCTTGTTTAACTACCTCTGAATCATCAAAATGATATTTAACTCCCTTTATTTCTTGATAAGTTTCATGACCTTTGCCCGCTATCAATACAACATCATCACTATTTGATATAGAAATTGCAAGTTTAATTGCCTTTTCTCTATCTAATTGAACAATATGAGCTTTATTTAATCCATTTTCTATATCTTTAACAATTTGTATAGGTTCTTCATCTCTTGGATTATCACTTGTTAATATAATTATATCTGCCAATTCAGAAACTTTGCCCATCAATGGTCTTTTAGAATGGTCCCTATTTCCACCTGCTCCAAATACTAATATAATTTTCTTATTAAAAACACTTCTTAAAGTTTTTAAAACTCTATAAAGGGCATCAGGGGTATGTGCATAATCTATAAATACATTTTTTATCCTTTCAAGTCTTCCTTTTGGGGGATTTACCAAACTTAATACATCAACAATTTTATTATCATCAAAACCAATTGCTTTTAAAATTGAATAAGAGCAAAGTAAATTATAAGCATTAAATTCACCAATGAAATTTCTATTTTCAATAATTTTATCAAAAATTTTTATTTTAAGCCCATTTGCAGAATTTTCAATAATTTCACCTTTAAATGTTGCTTTTTTATAAAAACCATAAGTTATTACTTTCCCATTGCAA
>JAUQPS010000121.1 GCA_030550205.1 bacterium | reverse complement strand
ACATCTTCAATTTTTACATCATATTTATCTGAAAAATTATATATGTGTTTTAAATCTTTTTCTTTTGTTCCAGCATTTACAACTAATAAAAATTCCTCATCAGAAATTTTATAAACTACAAGGTCATCTATAATGCCAGCATTTTCATTTAACATAAGTCCATATTTTGCTTGATTGTCATTCATTGCAAGTATATTTATAGTTGTAATATAATTTAGAAAATCTTTTGCAAATTTACCTTTTATTATTATTCTTCCCATGTGTGATACATCAAATATAGAACAGTTTTCCCTTGTCCAATTATGCTCTTTTATAATACTTTCATAAAACAATGGCATTTCCCAATTATGGAAATTAACTATTTTTGCATTAAGCTCTACGTGTAGCTCATATAAAGGTGTTTTCATCTACTTTTCCTCCGTTTCTATATCTTGGATATATTGTCCAAATCCAGGAACATTGGAAAATAATAATTTATATTCACCTGTTCCAAGTTGGTCATAAAACTTAAATTTCTTATTTCCTTCATAATAAATCCAAACTACATATGACCTTGCTCCAAGTGCTATTTCTTCTCTTCTAATATCATCAGGTTGCCCAAATAATATATAAATTTTGCCCATATCTGTATATCTACCCTTTTTAAATGGTGTTGAAAATTTTAAATCCGCTTCTATTACTCTTTGTCTAAATAAAGGATAAAATGAACCATCTGGATCTATTCTTTTCCAAAACTTTTCAATCCATAAACTTTTACTTTGTCTATCTTTTATACTTTGAAATTCATTTAATTCATTTGGACTTGCTATATAATCTATAAAATATCTAATTTCATCATCTGCATTAAATTCTGTTTTTTGAATAAGAAATGGTTTTTTAAGAATTTTCCTTACATTTAATCCTAAATCTGTAATTTCAAAGTTCAAAATATATTCTCCATCATTTAGTGAATTAATAGGAACTTTCCCAGTAATTATAAGTTGTTCTTTATCTTTTAAAAATAGTTGGGGATTTGAAATTAAAATAATGCTATCATTTTTTGCATCTTCAATAAAGTATTTAATAACAAGCTTTTGGCTATCTATTTTAATATCATATATTTCAAAGAAATAAAGAAGAGTATCTTTAAATAAGTTTGAAGGATTTGGCAAAAATCCAATACCATTTCTATAAAATGGACTATTTAAACTATCTTCAAAAAACTTACTTACTAAAACAACAGAAGAAAAATTCAAAACTGAATCCTCTATTATTTCTAATGGAAATTCAACTTTTGAAAACCTTTTTGAACTTCTAATTTCAAATCTAATGTTATATTTTCCTGGTTTTGCTAATATCTCATAACTATCTACAACATAAATGGCGGTTTTTGATAAATTTTTATCTCTTTTTTCCTCCATCAATTTTTCTCTATCCCTAAAAACCCTTACAAAAACTTGATATTTTTCAGAAATATCTGATGGATTTATTGAAAATACAAAGGCAACAACGTAAATATCACCAGATAATTTAAAATATAAGGGTTCTACATAACCTCTAATAGAACCATCAAGAACATAGCTTTTATTATCTAAAATCGTTAAACCAGTTAATAGGAGCAAGCTCATAGTCTCCTGTTCCAAATTTATCAACAAAAACAAATCTCAATCCTAAGCTTTCATAATACCATATTTGATATGGTCTGTTATATGTGTTAATTTCGTTTTTTTCTATATAATCTGGTGGTCCATATTTTAGATAAATTAATCCCATTGCATTTATCTTGTTATTTCTTGTATAATTTTTAATAACATAGCTATATCTTTCTAAAAATTTTTCTTTTTCTTCATTTAGTGGTGTATTTGGTGTTGGATCTTTTTCCTGCCAAAATTCATCCCATGCTTTTTTTAAATCATTATCATTTTTCTTTAAGTATTTCATAAATTCATTAGGATATAAATAATTTAGTGCAAAAATAACATTTTCAATTTCAAGTTTAGTCATCCCAAGCATTCCCGTCTTACTAAATTTAAATTTTTCTAATAATTTCGTTTTTTTATAGCTTATTTCTAATTGTGCTTCATAGTTATCAAGTCTTAATTTTCTAATATCATAAGAGAAGTTTATAACATTTTCACCTTTTGTTAAATAAAATTTATATAATTTATTCTCTATAAAGCTATTGCTTTCAACCCTTAAATTTAGTTTAATTGTATCTTCAATGTTTGAATAGATAGGTATGCTAACTTTTAAAATTGTATCATTCTCATCATAGTTTTTTTTATCTATTTTAACTGAACCAGTTAATATATAGGGGTTAGATTTTTGTTCAATATCTAAGGAAGTATCATAAATATAGCTATTTGAATTTAAGTCAAGTATTTTAAATGAAATTTTATATTTTTTGTTGTAATCCAAATTTAATGAAATGGTATTTTTGATATATTCTTCAAAAAGCTTATAATTTAAGACTTCTGATTTTACAATTTTTCCTTTTGAGAATACATCATAGCGAATGCTATAAAGCCCAGTATCCCTTATAGTTAATAATGCTTGCTTTCTTATTTCATAATTTATGTTTAAAATATAATTGTGTTCTTTTGGAATTCTTTCAAAATCAATAAAATTAATAAGCAATACCAAGGCTTCTTGCCATTTGTTTTAGTCTTTTAATTCTTTCTTGGGTGGGTGGATGTGTAGAAAATAATTTTGCAATGCCTTCAAATATAGGTGGAATTATAAACATATGGCTTGTTGCGGGATTAGATTGTAAAGGAATTTTATAAGCATAATATTCAATTTTTTCAAGAGCATTTGCAAGAGCAATGGGGTCTCTAATAAATTTGGCTCCTGTTTCATCCGCTAAGAATTCTCTTGAACGGGAAATAGCCATTTGGATAATCATTGCTGCAATTGGTGCAAGTAATATAATTAATAAATCTGCTATTGGATTGTGATTTTGTCTTTCATCTGAGCTTCTAAAAATCATCATAAATCTTCCTATTTCTACTAAGTAAACGATTGCACTTGCTATTACCGCAGCAATTGTAGATACTAAAATATCTCTATTTTTAATATGTGCTAATTCATGAGCGATAACACCTTTAAGTTCTCTTTCATCAAGTATTCTTAAAATTCCTGTTGTGAAAGCAACTGCTGAATGCTTAGGGTCCCTTCCTGTTGCAAAAGCATTTGGGCTATCTTCCTCAATTATATATACTCTTGGCATAGGTAATTTAGCACTTATAGCTACTTCCTTTACTAAGTTATATAATCTTGGATTATCACTTTCTGTAATTTCCCTTGCTCCATACATTTTAAGAACAATTTTATCAGAGAACCAATATGTAAAAATATTAAAAGCAATAGCAATTGCTAAGGCAATTGTAAGTCCCGCTGTTCCACCAAAATATCCACCTATCACAATCAAAAGCGCAGATAATAAAGTTAAAAGGATAAGTGTTTTTAATTGGTTAGTCATATTGAAATTTTAAAGGATAACTTAAATTTATAGTTTAAAATTTTAGACTTGGTTATCCTTCCATATTTTATAGATAGTGTTTGGATATTTAAGGATAATGCAGGGAATATATTATTCAAAAGTAAAGAAAAGTTTAGTTATGTCTCTGCTTTTGTTAATAATGTTGCAAGGTTTAATATAAATGGTAAATGTAATATTATGGATGAATGTGAAGGTGGTAAATGGGGAATTATTGATCATAAAGGGAGAATTTTAATAAATAATTTGGATTGGATTGGAGATTTTGTTGGAGATTATGCAATTTTTCAAAAAGATTATAAATTTGGATTAATTAGAAAAGATGGTAGAATAATAATTCCTGCCAAACTTGAAGAAATAATAATAATTGATGAGAATTTTATATTTTATAGGGTTGGAGATAAATGGGGAATAGCAAATGGTAAAGGTGAAATACTATTTCCAAGTGAGTTTAATGGATTTATAAAAATTAATGATTCTTTATTTTTATTAACAAAAGGTGGAGAATGTGATATTTTTAATAGATGTGAGGGTAGTAAATATGGGATAATATCAAAGAGTGGTAAATTTTTAATTCCTTTGAGATTTGATGGAATTGGAGAAATAAAGGATAGTTTTGTAGAAGTAAGTTATGATGGGCTTTGGGGACTTATGAAATTGAATGGTAGGCTTATAATTGACACAAAATTTGAAGATATTTTATATTTTAAGGGCTTTGTATGGTTTAAAGAAAATAATAAATGGGGTTTAATGGATTTAAATAAAAAAACAATTTTAAAACCAAGCTTTTTTGATGTTTTACCACTTGGAAATATAGAATTTTTAAAATTTAAGTTGGATGATAAGTGGGGTATTATTAGGAAAGATGGAAAAATAATTTCTGATGCAAAATTTGATAATATTATTTATCTTGGTGATGAGTATTTTTTGGTTGAAAGAAATAATTTAAAGGGGGTTATGGATACAGGTGGAAGTTTTGTAATTCCTATTAATTTTAAAGATATTTCATATAATAGTGGTAGATTTGCTTTCTTTGATGGAAGGTTTTGGATGTATAAAAATATGAAATTTGAATATGTTGAAATTTTAGGAAATATATTGCTTGCTCAAAATGGAAGTTTATTTGGAATTGTTGATAGTTTTGGGAATGTTATTTTGGATTTTCATTATGATAGTATAAAAATTGTAAAAAATTTCATTTTGGCAAAGAAAAATGATAGGTGGATAATTTTTGATAAGAAATTTAATAAAATTGTTGAAAATGTTGATAGTTTTGAAATAAATGATAAATTTTTGAAATTTAGGAAGTTAAATAAATGGGGGATTATTTATGATGAAAATAATATATGGGAAGCAGTTTTTGATTATATTGATAATGAAGATGAGAATGGAATAATAAGAGTTGTAAAGGATGGTAAGTTTGGACTTTTAAAAGATGGAAAAATGATAATTGAGCCAAAATATAAATTCATTTATAGATTTTACAAAGATATTTATAAGCTCATTCTTGAAAATTCATTTTAATATTACAAGCTTTAAAATTATCAAGCTATGTTGAGTTTCATGATAACTTTAACCGCAAATGAGATTTTAGAAAATACCATGAAAAGTTGGCAGAATGTAAAAGATTATAG
>JAUQPS010000120.1 GCA_030550205.1 bacterium | reverse complement strand
TTTTCCATAAAATCCTTTGCACTTCATCTTTAAAAATTTGTAAGCCTTAACTTTAAAAAACATCTTTTGCTATATCCTCGCCTATTTTTCAAAAAATTTGATAATCTCCCTTAATTTTTCCCCTATCATTATTTTTTATACTTTTTTCTTTGTTAAAATAAATAACAAAGGAACAGAAAAAAATTTGAGAAATAATGGAATATTTTATTTTGTCAAAAATATATGTTTTTTAACCTAAATTTTTTTTATTTTGTTTATTAAAATTGCAATTTTTATAAACTAAACTGTATAATTTTAGTAGTGGGAGGTGAAGTATGAAGGAATTTTTTAAGATATTTTTGGGATTTATCATAATCTCAGGGGTAATATATGCCTCTGAAATAAATGAAAAGAGAGTAAGGTGGATTTTAAGTAAATATAAAAAATCAGAAAATAAAGAACTCTTCCTAAAAAATATTGAAAAAGAACTTCTAAATCATCCTGATGAAGAGATAAAAAAAGCACTGGAAATAATCAAAAACAATAAAGTTGAGGAATATCTGAAAAATTTTGAAAAAGATAAAAAATTAAAAGAAAAATAAAAGGGGGTATAAATGGAGAGATTAATTAAAATTTTAATTCCATTTCTTATCTTTTCCTCTTTAAGGGGAATAATAATTCTAAGTGAAAATTTTGAATCTAACTGGGGTCCCTATGGAAATAATCCACCTACTGGATGGTCAATTATTGATCAGGGAAATGAATCTCCTCCAACCTGGAATACCAATGATTGGTATAAATATAACTACGGAGGAACACAGGGAAATATTGCAAGGGTATACTATTCTCCTATAGAAAATCAAAAAGAATGGCTTATAACCCCTCTTCTTGATTTTTCAGGTGCAAGTGCATGTTCTCTTTACTTCTGGAATTATTATGATGATTACTCAGGTGACCAAACTGACACTGGTTATGTCCTTTTAAGCACTGATGGTGGGAGCACATTTTCAAATATTATAGCAATTTTTACTTATGATGATTTAGGAAATATAAGAACCTATGATCTTTCTTCCTATATCGGTCAAACTAATGTGAAAATTGCTTTTAAATATGTGGGTAATAATGATTGGGAATGGGGTATAGATAATGTAGTTGTTACAAAGACCATTTCAAAACCTAATGATGTGGGAGTAAAAATCCTTTCATTTACACCGATTAATCCTATAGTGGGCAAAAATATTACGATAAGTGCTTTAATAAGAAACTATGGAACAAATAACCAATCAAATGTCCCTGTCAGATGTAAAATAAAAAGGGAAACAGATGGAACATGGGTATTTAATAATTTGAAAACTATTTTTACTCTACCTTCTGGAGCAGAAAGTACAAAAGTATGGAATTATACACCTCTCATCGGTGGAGAATATTATGTAGTGGACACCACAGAATTAACAGGTGACGAAGTTTCAGGAAATGATAAAAAAACAGGTAGATTTACAGCAATACCTGTTATCGTTCCTGATTGGTCAGATAATTATGACTTACAAGGCAATCCAGGCGGATGGACTCACAGTGGAATTTATGATGAGTGGGAATTAGGCACTCCGGTGAGAGGACCTAAAAGTTCCTATTCACCACCAAACTGTTTTGCCACAGATTTAGATAATACCTATGAAAATAATTCAGATAATTACCTTTTTTCACCTTATATTAATTTATCTTCCTTTAATCCTTTAAATGATTCTGTTTTCATTTCTTTTTATCATTTTGACTCTCTTGAAACAAACTACGATTACATCTATGTTCAAATTTCAAGAGATAATCTTAACTGGAATGATTTAGATACATTTACAGGTTATTTAGCTTCGTGGGTTCTTCATACTCTCCTAATTCCACCTATATATTATGGAGATACTATAAGAGTAAGATTCAGATTAAAAACAGACGGAAGTGTTCAAAAGGCAGGGTTTCATGTTGATAATTTCAGTGTATTTTACAAATTATCTCCACCTTACATTTATCCTCTTGGTACGGATTCTGACGGAAATTATACAGTATACTGGTCAAAGGTTAAAAATGCTGACAGATATGTCCTATGGGAATTATCTTCTCCAAATCTTCTTTTAAACGACCCCTGTGATAATCTTAATAACTGGTCAACTGATTTCTTTATACCAACTGGTGAGGCAGCTTTCTCTGAGGGATACTGTTTCTGGTCAGGAGAGAATACAAATAATTACTCTTCTTATATTTCAACTAAGGTGAGTTACTTTATAGAAGAAGGGGGAAAAGTGGAATTCAATACAAAATACTCCCTTAGTTCCAATGATGTTATTTATTTTGAAATTTCAGATAATAACGGTATATCCTGGAATGTGCTTTGGGAACAAAGGGGTGGTAATAGTAACTGGATAAAGAAGGAATATTCCCTTATTAGTTATGCTGGAAAATCAGTTAAATTTAGATTTAGATTTATTGGGGATGCAATAGATGACCCTGGGTTTTATTTTGATGATTTTAAAGTATGGTCCTTTTCTTCCAAAACACTCATATCTAATAACATAACAGATACCTTTTACAATATCACAGGAAAATCACCCGGAAAATATTTTTATGTAGCAAGATCAATCAAGAATTCACCTTATAAAGAAAGTAAGGATTCAAATTTAGAAGATATAATTGTGAGACCTTCAAATCTTTCTCCAACAATAACAATAAATTTTCCAAACTCTAACATAAATGCCGATGGTTATGTATGGATAAAATGGATTGATGAAGATTTAGATGATGACGCAGTAATATCACTTTTCTATGATAATAACCAGGCAGGATATGATGGAACTTTAATTGTCTCTGGAATTTCTGAGGATTCCCCATCAGATTCTTTCAGGTGGGATACAAGAGGTTTAACACCAGGAAATTATTACATATATGCTAAAATCTCTGATCAATTTATAACAATTAATAGTAACTACAGTGCAAGAATCAGACTTCAGGCACTAAATCCTCCAGCTGAGCAAAATCCAACTGGTCTTGATACTGTAAAGAATAGATGGGTAAAAATAATAGCTACCGATAACAATACCGATGGCTCAATTGCTCACTTTTCAAATGAAGAGGGTGATACTGCTGTAACTTCAGATGATGGTTTAAACATACTTTTTGGGACATCTTTTTCTCCCTGGAGTTCTGATGCAGTTATAAGAATTGATGGACAGAATTTTATTTATGCGAAACCCGGTGAAGGGGTGAGGGAAGTGTCTTTGAAAAGATTAATTGGAAATCAAAATATACCAACAACACAGCCAAATAATCCGGTTATGCCAGATAATTCAACAGGGCTAACTCAAACCTGGTGGTATAACGGTGTTTCTGTAAGACAGGATCTTATATTTGCCTATGGATACTATTCTTATGGTCCAGTCTGGGGAAATTCAAGACAGCATTATGATCAGATTTTAACAAGGTATACATTTAAAAACAAATCTCTTTCACCAAAATGGGTAGGATTGAGAATTGAATGGGATATAGAAATAGATGTGTATGATGGAGCAATAATAAAACCTGAGAATGAATCCATTTTCCTTACAAATGAAAAATTTTATTCACCTAATCTCAATAATTTTTTTGTTTGTCAGGATTCTATACCCGGTTCTCATGAGACCCCACTTGCAAGAACTATGGGATATTTAAAGGATTTCGGTGTAGCAACCAACCCGGATGCCCTTGCAATAATTCACTGGGTTCACCCCAACACATATCCGGGATACTCTTATCGTGTTGATTCATCAAGAGCTATTGGGACAGATTCAGCAATTTTATTATGGTATTACCCTGTTGCACTAAACCCCGGTGATTCTATAACCTTTTCAACCTATTATGGCTCTGTGAGATATGATATACTAAAACAGCTGGGTGAGGAAGGAACCTTCTTTATACTTATTCCACAGGGAAATTCCGTTATTTTAAAATGGAAAAGTAATACAGGTGAATATTTTGAAATTTTCAGAAAAAAAGAAAACACTGATTATGAGAAAATAGCATCCCTTCAAAAAGGAAATAATACTTACAAGGACGAAAACCTTCAAGAAGGTGAATATAACTATAAGATTGACATAAAAGAAAATGGAGAAACAATAAAAACCTTAGGACCTTTAACTGTTTATATTAAGGGATTAAAGTTCACTATTACTGAGCCTTACCCAAACCCCTTTAAAAAATTTTTCTTTTTCAAAGTTTTTATACCTGAAAAAGGAGAATTTCTTTTAGAAATTTTTGATAACTCTGGGAGAAGGATTCACCTTAAAAAATATCTCATTAAATCTCCAGGAATTTACAAAATTACATTAGACACGGATGAAATAAAACTCCCCAAGGGAACATTTTTCTTAAAGGGTAAATACAAAGAAAAAGAAATAATAAAAAAATTAATAAAAATTTGAAATCATATATGTTTACTTTACTTTTAATATTATCAATTAATTCAGATTATTATTACAGGGGTTTTTCCGAGAAAGACGAGATTAAAGAATTAAGAACTGAAAATTCAAAATTATTTAAAAATAAAAAAGGGAAACTGGTTCTTAGAATCTTTTCAAGGACAATTCATTATTTTGATGAAAACGGAAATTTTGTTGACATACCATTTAATAATTTAACCAAGGATACCTTAATCTATCCTCAATTTAAAAATCAACTTCTTGCTCCAAAAGATAGTTCTGATGGTTCATTATGCGGAGAGAATGATGGGTTTTTCTGTCTTTTTGATAACTGTTCAGGATCTTGTGATATTGGTTGCGGATATTACATATGGATTAATGAAGCCTATCTTATTAATGGATTTGTCCTTTTTAACACATCGTCAATTCCTGACAGTGCAAACATTGATACCATAAAACTTTCTATGAACTGTGTAAATCCTGGAACACCTTTTTCGTGCACGGCAAAACATGATATTGTAGAAATCAGAACCACTCAGACTTTCAGTAATGGATGTGATTTATATATTGATGCAATAGATGGAGATCATTATATATCTGATTACTGTCCCTACACAACAGGAATAAAAACATGGTTATTATCAGATGAATCCACTGACTCTGCAGCTCTACAAATGAAAAGACTACTTCCCTATGACTGGTTTGCAGTGGGATTATCTGGCTGGTCAAGTGCCTTTGCATCA
>JAUQPS010000119.1 GCA_030550205.1 bacterium | reverse complement strand
CTAAAATTCTATATTGGAGTAGGTGGATATTTAAGTGCTAAAAAAACAAAAGATGGAAATACCGCTATTGTTGGAATAAGAATTCCATTTACGCTTATGTTCTCATTTACAGAAGCACCCTTAGATTTAGGGTTTCAATTAGCCCCCGCATTTAGATTTATGCCAGATACTAATTTGGATTTATTTGGTGGGATATTACTTATGCTTAGGCTTTGAAAAATCCATTTTATGACGAAAATTTTATAAAAGCATTATGTGAGTTTTCAAAAGGTAAAATTCTTAGTTTAGAACCAATTGCTATAATTTATAAAGGAAATATCTTAAAAAGAGCTTATTCGTTACCTTATGGATTTTATGGGGGATTTAAAGATAATATAGATATTTTGCTTTTAAAGGAATATTCAAAAAAATTTATAAAGTTTTATGTTTATGATTTTGAAAATAGAATTGAAAATGTTGATTTTTTAAAGAGAAAGGAAGTATTTACATATATTTTGGAAGTTCCTGAAAGTTTTGAAAAATTTTTAAAAAAAGTTCATAAAAATAGGTATAAAAGCATTAAAAAGCTATATAATAAAGCTAAAAAGTATAATATAAGTGTTGTTGAAAGCTTAAATTATTTTGATGATTTTTATAAGCTTTATGTGAAAGTTTATTCAAAACATCATAAAGTTTTTAAAAAAGATGACATTTTAAAGCTCTCAAGTTTTTTTAGTTTATTAAATGTTATTTCAGATAAATATCTTGGTGGGATTTTGATAATAAAATTAAATAATTATGCACTATTGTGGATTTCAGGATATGAGTATTTTGAAAATTTTTCAATAGGAGAATTTTTATTTTGTATTGGCGTAGATTGGGCAATAAATAATAAAATTGAGATACTTGACCTTGGACTTGAAACAACTGAAAGTGTTGGATTTATAAAAAACTCATTTGGAGCAATAAAATATAAATATAATGTTTGGTTTAAGTGAAAAAACTTACAAAGACTTCTTCCCCCACAATTTCAAAACCTTTAAATTTTCATTTTTACTTATTAAACTTTCTATTGAAAATTTTTCAAATTTTAGTGTGCGTATAGGAAAAGTTTAAAGTTTTGTTTAAGAGCCACAATGAGCTCCAGGATCTATTATAACACCGCTTAAGTTTTTAGCGACTTATACATAACCAAAAAGTTCTACTTTAAAATTTCATATCTATGGGTTATGCCTATACACCTGGCCTTAAAGTAGCAAAATATACAACTATTAGGAAAGAAAGAAAATTACCTATTAAGGGTAATGTTTTAGTTAAGGAAGGTCAATATGTTAGAGCGGAGGATATTGTAGCAAAAACGGAAATTCCAGGAAATGTATCTATATTAAATATTGCAGGACTTCTTGGAATAAATCCACAAGAAATTAGGAAGTATTTAGTTAAGAAAGAGGGGGAAGAAATTAAAAAAGGAGAACCAATAGCAATAAATAAAGTATTGTTTGGATTAATTAAAAATCCCATTGTTTCACCAATAGATGGTTTTGTAGAAAGTATATCTGAAATTACGGGACAAATTATATTAAGAGAGCATCCTATACCAATTCAAATAAATGCATATGTTGATGGGAAAGTTGTGAAAGTTATTGAAAATGAAGGAGTTGAAATTGAAACAAAGGGAGCCTTTATACAAGGGATATTTGGAATAGGTGGTGAAAGAATTGGTAAAATAAGGGTTGCAGTAAATAGTCCAGATGAAGAATTAAAAATAGAGCATTTGAAAGATGATGAAAGCGGAAATATTATAATTGGTGGTTCTTATGTTAAAGGTGATGTTATAAAAGAAGCGATGAAGAGAAATGCTTATGGTATTGTAGTTGGGGGAATAGATGATTATATCTTAAAGGAAATACTTGGATATGATATTGGTGTTGCTATTACAGGGAATGAAGATATTAATACAACAATTATTATAACAGAAGGATTTGGAAAAATTTCAATGGCAAATAGAACATTTGAACTATTAAAATCACTTGATGGATATAAAGCTTCAATAAATGGAGCAACTCAAATAAGAGCGGGTGTTATGAGACCAGAGATTGTTGTTCCATTAAAAGAAGGTGAGGAAGTTCAAAGTTCAGATGATGGAACTTTAAGAATAGGGAAATTAGTAAGGATTATAAGAGCACCTTATTTTGGTTTAATTGGAAAGGTTGTTGAGCTTCCTGTTGAGCCAATAACCATAGAAACAGAATCAAGGACTCGTATATTAAAAGTTCAAGTAGATGGGAAAGTTATATCTGTTCCAAGAGCAAATGTTGAATTAATAGAGGAATAAGTTGGGCGAGTTTAGAAGATTACTATCTTTCGTTTTACCTTATAAAAATTTATTAATCATATCTATTATTGTTGTTTTAATATCCGCTTTTATTGAGCTCTCACTACCATTTATTGTAAAAACTGCAATTGACAAACATATTTCTCCACAAGTTGCTAAATTAGAAAAAATACCACCCTGGAAAGATAAATATCCAGATGCATTTTTTGAAAATTTCGTTTTAATTTATAAATTGCCAAATCATTTAAGAGCAGAACTTGAAAAGCTTGGTTATATTTCAAAAGAGAGATATTTTATTATTTCTGATAGCATTGAAAATGCAATTAAATTTAAAGATAAATATATAATTTCTGTGGAAGATTATAAATCCATTAAAAATTCTATTAGCTTAAGAAAGGATGATATTTTTGGAATTGTTTTGCTTTCTGGACTTTACTTTTTATTATTGATATTAAACTTTGTATTAAATTACTTTCAAATAATTTTACTTACATTAATAGGTCAAAAAAGTATATTTGTAATTAGAACAAAATTATTTGAACATCTATTAAATCTTCCCCTTTCATTTTTCCAAAAACAAAAGGTTGGAAGACTTGTTACAAGGGTTGCAAATGATATTGATGCAATAAATGAGTTTTATACATCGGTTTTAGTTAATCTTGTAAAGGATTTTATTTTAATTTTTGGAATAATAATTTTAATGCTAATTATGAATGTGAAAATTACTCTTATTGTGCTTTCTATAATTCCATTTCTCATTATAGCTACCGCTTTATTTAGATATTTTGCAAGAAAAGCTTATGATAATGTTAGAAGAATACTTGGTGAGTTAAATGCCTTTTTAAATGAAACTATTATAGGAATATCAATAATTCAAGCTTTCAATAGTCAAAGATACATGTTAAGTAAGTTTTTAAACATTAATAATGAGCTTTTTAAAGCATTTTTAAATTTAATTTATGTCTTTGGTATATTTATGCCTGTTGTAAGTTTAGCTTCATCTATTGCTATTGCTCTTTTAATTTATCATGGTGGTGGAGATATTATAAGACAAGCATTTACATTTGGAGCTCTTGTTGCCTTTATAAATTATATTGAAATGTTATTTAATCCAATTAGAGATTTAGCAGAAAAATATAATTCTATGCAATCCGCTTTTATTGCATCAAAAAGAGTATTTTTATTACTTTCTGAAAAAGAGGAAGATAAAGGCAAAGGAATAATTTTAGATGAGATAAAAGGTCATATAGAATTTAAAAATGTATATTTTGCTTATGAGGATGAAGAATGGGTAATTAAAAATTTGAATTTGACAATTGAGCCTGGTCAAAAAGTTGCTATTGTAGGTCCAACGGGAAGTGGTAAAACTACAATTATGAATTTATTATTAAGATTTTATGATATTCAAAAAGGAGAGATATTATTAGATGGAGTTAATATAAAAAATTTGGATTTGAAATTTCTAAGAAGTCAATTTTCACTTGTTTTACAAGATGTATTTTTGTTTTCAGGAAGTGTTGAAGATAATATATTTTTATATAGAAAAAATGGGAAAGTTGAAAATTATTTTGATTATTTAGGGATTAAAAATTTAATAGATATAAATAAATTTGTGAATGAAAGGGGGGTTAGTTTTTCATCAGGTCAAAGGCAAATTATATCTTTTATTAGAGCACTTGCAAATAATCCAAAGATATTACTTCTTGATGAAGCAACAAGTAATATAGACCAAGAAACTGAACTTATAATTCAAAAAGCATTATTAAAATTACTTGAAAATAAAACCGCTATAATAATTGCCCATAGATTAGCAACTGTTAAATTTGTTGATAAAATTGTGGTTTTATATTATGGGGAAAAAATTGAAGAAGGAACACATGAGGAACTTTTAGCTAAAAAAGGTTTTTATTATCACTTATATACTCTTCAATTTGAAAATGTTTAAGACTATTGTTATAATACCTGCTTATAATGAAGAAGAAAATTTAGGATATTTAATAAAGGAAATTGAAAAATTTTATAAGGAATTTGACTTTGTTTTAATTGATGATTGTTCAGAAGATAAAACATATAAAATTGCTAAAAATAGTGGTTTATTTAAGGAAATTATAAGAAATGAGAAAAATCTTGGTTATGGAGGAGCTTTAATTAAGGGGTTTGAATATGCAATTTTAAATAATTATGAATTTATAATAACTATGGATGCAGATGGACAACATGAACCAATACATATACCAAAAATTAGAGAATTATTAGAAAATTATGATTTTGTTAATGCTTCAAGATATCATCCAAATTCAAGGATTTTAACGGATTTTCCAAAAGATAGAAAATTTGTAAATATGACTTTTACAAAACTATTAAATGAGATATCTAATTTTAATATAACTGATAGTTTTTGTGGTTTTAGAGGATATAGGAGAGATATTATTAAAAAGTTAAATTTAAAAACGATGGATTATGCAATACCTTGTGAAATTTGGGCAAAGTTTATATATTTAAAGCCTAAAATGATTGAAATTCCAATTGACTTAATATATAAAAATTTAAATAAAGAAATGCCAATAAAAGACCCTATTAAAAGACTTTCATATTATCTCTATGTATTTAGTAAAACATTACTTGATTATAGCTATTGAATAATTATCAAATTTTCCAATCATTTCAATAACTTCTAAAAAATCATTTAAGCTTAAATTCTCAATATCTTGTAAAATGTTTTCTTTTGTTGTTATCCTATTTGAAGTTATATATTCATTAAGCGTTGCAAATAAATAGTTTGGATAAAATTCAAAATCTGCCATTATTGATGTTTTTAGTTTTTGCTTTGCTTTTTGAAAATCATCTATATA
>JAUQPS010000118.1 GCA_030550205.1 bacterium | reverse complement strand
TGAAAACCCAGATGATTCATTATTTATGCCAAAAGTTTATGATGATGTTGCCTTTGGTCCAAAGAATTTTGGATTTAATGGAAATTTAGATGAGATTGTAAAAGATGCACTTAAAAAAGCAGGGGTTCCAGGATTTGAAGAAAGGATTCCCCACCATCTTTCCTTTGGAGAGAAAAAGAAGGTTTCCCTTGCAACAATCCTTTCCTATAATCCAGAAATTCTTCTTTTAGACGAGCCAACCCTCGGTCTTTCACCAAAATCAAGAATTGAATTCATAAAATTAATAAAAAATTTAAAAGGAACAAAAATTATTGCAACCCATGATATAAATCTTTTAGAAAAAATTTCTGATAGGATAATAGTTTTAAATGAAGGGAAAATAGAAAAGGAAGAATACCTATTAAATCTCTGAAAAGTGAGAAAGTAAAAGATTTTATGAAATTTTTAGAAATTGGTAAAAAGTAAATCCACCTTCTATTTTTGAAAAATTTTCTGTATTTAATATACAATTTTGCATGAGGTAAAATTTATGCATCTTACAGATTTAAAGCGGTGGCAACATCAACACTACTTTAATCAGGATAAAAAATCCGCTGAACAAAAAACTCTTTTTGTTGTTATTCTTACAACCGTCACAATGCTTATTGAAATCTTTGCAGGATGGATTTTTAACTCAATGCTCTCTTTGCTGATGGATGGCATATGAGTACGCATGCAACTGCTCTAAGCATCTCTCTAATTGGATATATTCTTTCAAGAAAATTATCAAATGATAAAAGATTCACCTTCGGCTCATGGAAAATTGAAATACTAGGAACTTAAACAAGTGCAATTCTTTTAGGAGTTGTTGGGCTATTCCTCCTTGGAGCATCTATTGAAAGATTTTTTAAACCCTTAAAAATTTCCTATAACCAGGCATTAATAGTTGCCTTCCTCGGCCTAATAGTAAATATCATAAGCGCCCTGATACTCGGTTATGAACACGAAAATCACATTCATAATGATGAAAAACATTCTAACCATAATAAAATGGATCTAAATTTAAAATCAGCATACCTTCATGTTCTTGCAGATGGTCTAACATCACTTTTTGCAAACTTCAAATTACTTGGAGCAAAATATTTTGGCTGGAACTGGCTTGACCCTTTAATGGGTATAATTGGATCATTTTTAATACTCAGATGGACATTTTTACTTATTAAAGAAACTTCTTTTATTCTCTTAGACAGAGAAATGGATTCAATAATTGTGAGAGAAATAATAAAAATAATAGAATCTGATGGCGATAGTAAAATCAGTGATTTACATATTTTAAGGGTAAATCAGAATAAATATGCCTGTATTTTAAGTATAGTTGCCAAAAATCCACTAACAAATCATATTACTATAGAGATAAATCACTGTAATGGATAAGGGGCAAAATCTAAAAGTATATTACTTACCCACTTTTATAATTAGTTTATATTTTTACCCTCATATGCCTAAAAAAAATGGCATCACACTGGAATGTAAAGGGAGAAATGGACGGCTATATGTCAAAATTCTTTTAACTTTTCTTACTTTTTATTGCTATTCCGAGAATAGATCCATTGAAAGAAAACATTGAAAAATTCAGAAAATACTACAATTTATCTTCATGCTTTCACTACACTTACAAGTAATACTCTGGAATCTTGGAATTAAAATAAGTTCTAATTTATTTTCCCCGACTGGACTTTTTATTTTGTTTTTTTATATTGTAATTCTCTTTGAAAAAGAAGAAATAAACTGGTTTAAATGAAGTTGTTTAGAATAAAACACATAAAATAGGAGGAAAATTATTCAAAATAAAAGTCTTATTTTCCCTTTTAGGAATTTTCTTTCAGAATTATAGCTTTTTTCTCCTTTTTTATTCCTGTAATTGTATTTTCACATAGTACTTTTAAATTTTTCTTTTATGTTTTCTATGTGTTTTTGTTTTTATTTACTTTAATATCACAGCTTTTTTTATCTCACTTAAATTTTTATCAGTTTTAAAAGATACAAAATAAATTCCAGGTTTTAAGTTAACTATGGAATGAGTATATGTGCCTCTTTTAAGCATTTTTGAATAACCATAATTTTTTCTTCCTGTTACATCAAAAACCTTTATTTCCACCCTCTGAGGCTCAGAAAGTGTAAAATTAATCTTTATATCCCTTCCAATTTTTTTAATATCCAAGACAAAATTTAAAGGTTTTTGAGTTTCTTTTATAGGAGTAGCACCAAAAATCAGGTATTCAACACAATTCTCAAGTAAAGCCTTTGCCACACTTTTATCAGAAATAGAAAGTATATTTATTGACATAAATACAACATTCGGTTCCCCTTGATTTGTATCGTGAACAATAATGCCACCATCATTTTGATAACTTGTCCAGTTATAAACAAAATAGGCATCAGGCTCAAGTTTAAGGGCATCAGCTACTCCCCACTGCCCGCTGAAATTACCAACAATCTGAGAAGGCAAAGTATTGGGAGAATTGGCAATTGGATGATTAGGTAAATAGATATTAAGATTTCCAGGATAATCAGAATCCCAGTCATTTATATGTAATACCTGAGTTCCAAAATCTGGATTCCATACCTGTGCATCAAAACCTATTTCACCTCCTTCCACAAGAAGTTTACCTCCTCTTGAAACAAAATTTTTTAAAGCACTTCTCATTACGGGTCCATATACATCATCCTGTGCAACAGTTTTCACATCAAGTCCTGATGATAAAACTAAAACATCATAATTATTCCATGTTAAAGTATCTGTCTGCCATATATTCTCTTTTGTTACATCAAATCCTATAGAACTCAACCAAGAAGCTATAGAATCAGCACTTTCACCTGCTTTTTTATAATCAACAAAACTTAACCAATCATCCTTTTTACCAATTTTTGTCCCCCATTTTCTATCTCCTGAATCATCATTTAAAACAAGAACAATTCCCCTTGATTCAACAATGTAAAATTTATAAAAACCATTAACTGGATTTTTAGCTGTATCGGGTGTCGAAGAAGCATCAACAGCAACAATTCTGTATTCAATTGTATCACCCAAATTAACTGAAGGTAAGGGGAAATTTGCTTCATATACATTATTACCCATATTAGTTAAACCAAAAGAAACCTCTATATTTCCATTATAAACCCACTCAACATATGCAGTATCAACACCGATATTATCAGTAATAGTTGCCTTAACTTTTGCTGGCCACCTTGAAATAGGATACTGTGTTCTAACTGGTGTATGAACTATAACAGGCTTTACAGTATCTTCCCCAACATGGAAAGAATGGTGATTTAAAGGAGCTCCCTGTGGATGGGTATTGAAGTTCCCATTTTGATCTCTTGCATAAATGTAATAATTTATATCTGCATCCTGCCCTGGACCAGGAATATTTGCACTGTATTCATCAGGATTTCCCGTTGGTTGCATAATAAGTTTAACTGTATCCTGTGGTAATAAACTTATCCAGTAATAAACAAAAACTGAATCTATAGGTGCAGTAGATGGAATAACCTTAGCAAGAACTGTATATGGACCAAAAACATTCTCATTATCAGGTAAAGACGTATGGATTATCTGTGGTAAGTATTGAGAAGCATCTATAAAGCCTCTTGCATCAAAAATAGGTATTATAATAGGCCAGTGTTTTCTATTATTTATATCATTATCAGCCTGTAAAATTGCCTGTGCTGCTTCTGGCATTGTTGCAGATGCTGTTAAATAAAAGTGATGCTGAATAACAAGTTTATCAAGTATTTTCCTCGCACTATCCATTGAATTATACATATTGAAAAGAGCCCACATCACATCAAAAAGAGCAGAAGACCAGAGCTGACCTGCATCATGTATCTCTCTGTTAGGTGGAGCATCCTCAGGATAATGATAATTATCCATATTAACTGACCTTCCTGGCCAGAAGGGATTGTGTCCATCCCAGTTAAAAACCCAAGCCCATTTAAAAGTATCAATAACTATTGAATAACTCGCTGATAAATAATCACCAAAACCCTCACCCATTGCATCTGCTTCACTTGAAGCACCCCATCCTGGAACCTGATCATCCTGTATTGCATGTCCATACTCATGAAGTATCACATCCATATCCTCTGCATCATCCACACCACCTTCCCCATAGGCAATTCTATCTGTTGATGGAACATAATAGGAATTATCTTGACCATTCACACCATGTGGATCAACATCCTGTGGCTCATTATTCACATTGTTAAAACCAAGAGACTGAATGTACCTCTGAATATTATCTATTCCATAATAAACCATCGCATCTTCAAAACCCGATTGGCTCCTTGTATAATAAAATAAACCGTCTTGCGTCTTTACAACAGGAACAGAAGGAGCATCCCAGTCAATTAGATAGGCATGGGGACCTTTCAAAAGTTTCCATCCAGATGAATCTGTTAAACCTAAAAGAGGAACTAAAAATCTCTGTCCGTTAAGGGAATCATTATCAGCATCATTATTATCTGCCCAGTAGCTATTCTGATTATAAATCCTGTGAGCAGTGGTTAATGGGTCTGGATTAAAAGAATAACCTTGTCCGTCAAAATATTTAGCCTGGTCCCTTACAAATAACACTTCACCACTTTTAGCATCAACAAAAAATTCCCAATCTCCTATAGGGTCAGAAGATGGAATCAAAACTCTGTATGAAAGTTTAAAATCTTTGTAAGGGTATATAATAAGTTCCGGCTCAATATACTTATGGATTTTACCCTTTATAGGTAAAAAGTTCTTTGCAATTTCATAAGCCATTTCCTTTGAAATAAGAGGTTCCACATCTATATCCCCCTTTATGTCAAACAATCTTGAAGAATAGGAAGTAACATAGTTGCCTTTAAAGGTTATAACAAGTTCTGAACCAAAAATAGGAACTCCTTTATAATACTCTCTGAATCTTATATGGGTCAAATCTTTAAGACCATTTTTTAAATCAAAAACCCTTAATTCTGCCTTAGAATCTAACATCAGTTTATTCTGAAAATTCCCTATAAATTTCCTTGCTTTTTCTTCAATTGAACCAGTATAAGGACCTTCTTTTAAATTAAAACCTGTTAGAGGTTTTCCTGTTTCAACATCATAGAAAAAGTCTCCCCTTTTTATCAACTTAGGTGAAGGATGGTAATTTTTCCT
>JAUQPS010000117.1 GCA_030550205.1 bacterium | reverse complement strand
ATTCATAAAACTTTAATAAATACTTTGAGGGATTTGAAATCATAAGATGAGTATCTAAAATTAAATTTGTCATCTTTCTAATTGCACAAACAATTAAAGGTCCAAATGTTAAATTATTTACAAAATGTCCATCCATCACATCAAGATGAATAAACTTTAAATTACATTCTTCAATACTTTTAATCTCATCATTTAAACTCGAAAAATCACTTGCTATAATTGAAGGTAAAATATCCATAAGTTTTGAAATTTTAAAGATAAGTGAATATGCTTTAAAATTTTAAGCCTTTTTAAGGGGCGGTAGCTCAGCTGGGAGAGCGCCTGAATGGCATTCAGGAGGTCGGGGGTTCAAGTCCCCTCCGCTCCATTCTTGATTTATAGAAAATTATTTCACTTATTAACGCTATTTTTAATTATACCTGTTTTAATTCTTGATAAAGAAGGAAGAATTATTTTTTCAATTCTATTTTTATTGACTGTATTTTTAATAGATACGCTAAGATTAGAAAGCAAGAGTTTTAGGAAAATTTTTATGATTTTATTTGGTGGTATGTTAAAAAAGCATGAATATAGGGAATATACAGGTTCAACATATCTAGCAATTTCTTATGTATTAATAAACTTACTTTTTGAAAAAGAGATTATTATTTTTTCAATGCTAATTTTAACAATTTGCGATCCTATTGCAGCAATAATTGGAACTTATACAAAACCAAATATAAAAATTTTCAAAAAATCATTAAATGGATTAATTGGATTTTATTTAGCTGGAATTATTATTTCATTAATTTTCTTTCCCAATTTAAGTTTAACTGCAAAGATATTGGCAGTTTTAATAAGTGGAATTGTAGAGATATTTACACCTATTGATGATAATTTAGCAATCCCTATAACAAGTTCAATAATTTTAAAATTAAGCTAAAAGGAGGTAGAAGGCTATGCTTGAACTTTTGATTTTGAAAATATCACTATACAATGATGAAGGCTATAAAAAAGCTAAACTATATGAAGCTCAACTTGAATATGAAAAGGCAAAAGAAGAGTATCTAAAATTAGCAAAAAAATATAAGAAAAAGGAATTAGCGATTGTATATAAAGAACTCTCTGATTTATACTTCTTCTATTATTATCCTGATAGTATAAACAAAGCCTATGAATATATTGAGAAAGCATATAAATTAGATAAAAATAATGTAGAAATTCTATATAGATTAGCCTTATATTCAGAAGCACTTGGAAATTATCAATTAGCTTCAAAATACTATGAAGAAATTGCTATTAAGTTTCAAAAAAGTGAATATATTCAAGATGCATTAGATGGAGTGGAAAGAGTATTTCCCAAAAATTATAAAGAAGAGCTTGTTGCAAAATATGGAAATAATTATATTACACTAATGGAGCTTGACAAAGAAATAGAAAACCAACCCCCATTTACAAGAGCAAGATATGAAACATATGAAGGCAAAAAAGAACTTATTGACAGAATGATAGAAAATAGATTATTACTTCAAAAAGCAATTGAAGAAGGATATCATAGAAATCACAAATTTATAGAAAAACTATTTGATAATTTAAAAGATGACTTTGCAAGAGTTTATTATAATGTATTTGTTAATCAAAGGGTTAAAGTAGATTCAAATGAGGTTAAAGAATTTTATGAAAAAAATAAGCAAAATTATAGAATTTGGGGATTTGTAAGTTTAAAAGTTTTAAAATGGGAAGACACTACTAAACTTCCAGAAGATAGCATATTTAATAAAGAAGCAAAACTTTTAACATTCTCTGAAAATTCATCTGATAGCTTATTATATAAATACTTCTCACAAAAGGATACTGGAAAAATATTCCTTGATAAAATTAAAGATACACTTTATGCTATTGAAATTACAAAAATTCAAAAACCTGATTACACAAAACTTGAAGATGTATATAGCGCTATTGAAAGCAACTTAAAATTTGAAAAAGAGAGAAAAACTTGGGAAAAATTACTTGATAGCTTATTAAATGTTTATGGATATGAAGAATTAAATAAAGATACTGCAAATAAAGAAATACCCGAAACCCTTGCAGTTATTAAAAAATTAAATACCTACTTAACAAAAGCAGATTATGAAAACTATTATAATAAAGTCCCGGCAATATATAGAAAAGCTTATAGCACAAAAGAAGGTGCCTATGACTTAATTAGAATTTTCACACAAAGAGAAATTTTATTTAGAAATGCAATAGCAAAAGATAGAATATTCATAAGGTCAGAAGGATATGTTACTTTAAAGAATAATTTTGAAAATGCTATTATCAATCAAATGAGAGAAGAAATTTTAAAAGATGTTTCAGTATCAGAAGATGAAATTAAAAAGTATTATAATGAAAATAGAGAAAAACAATTTAGAATACCCGCTAATGCAAAAATTAGGATAATAACATTTGAGGATGAAAAGGAAGCAAGAAGGATATTTAATATAATTTCAAGAAATCCACAAAAATTTGATTCAATAGCAAAATCAATAGCAAAAGATAAAGAAGAAAAGGAGTTTGGAGGATTTAAATATATTACTGAAAATGACCCAATTTTTGATAAAATTAAGAACTTAAAAATTGGAAAACCTTCACTTATAAAATCTGATAATAAGTGGTTTGTTGTAAGTGTTCAAGAATTAAATAAGGCAAGATATAGAGAATTAAATGAAGTAAAGGAACAAATAGAGTATATTTTATTAAATCAAAAGAGAAATGATAAATGGGAAGAATTTAAGAATAGTTTAAAATCAAAAGTAAATGTTGAGATTTTAATAAAACAAGAGGAAAATAAGAAAGAAAACCAAGGGGGCTAAATGCTCCCCTTCCTATATTGGACAAATTTAAGTGGAGTACATGATGGTGTAATTTATAAGGATACAATTTATTTAGCAACATTTGGAGGCATTTTAGTTTTAAATAAAAATTTAGATAGTTTAAAAACTTATAAATTTTCAGATGGAACAAACTCAAATATTATTGTTGCTATCGATACTTTCAAAAGTAGAATTTATTATTTAACGAAGAATAAGGGATTTGGATATATACAAGATGGAAAAGTTTATCACTACCCAAAATCTCAAATTCCAATAAGTGATTTAAGCAATGGAAAAGGATTATTCCCATATAATAATTATTTGTTTATCTATGGCAATAACTGGATTTTGTATTTTGTGGGAAATACATTAAAATTCATAGATGTAAATGTTTATAATATAAAGCCACCAATTGGTTCCATTTTTGTTTATAATGACACAATTTATATTGGGGATAGTATTGGATATCTGAAAACTTATATAAATAATGTAGATATTCCTGCAAGTTATCAAAGGATTAATATGCCAAAAGTTAATTTTATAAATGTATATAATGGAAATGTTCTATTTGGAACAATAAATGGTATTTATGATAAGAATGGAAATTTAGTTATTGGAGGATTTTCTGCTATCTATTTTACAGAATTTAGAGATACTTTATTTATATCTTCTAGGAATTTAAATTCAAGTGAGATTTATGGACAAGGAATTTTAAAGAAGTTCAAAGATAATAATTTATTAGATGAACCAAATTATCTTCAACCTTATTTTATAATGCCCATAGATACATTTTTAATTATTTCAAGATTTCATAACAATTCACTTTCAATTTATGTAGATAATGTTGCTTGGGGAATATATACTTATCCAAGTTTTAAAAATTATAAATACGGCTTTCCATTTAATTACATTTCAAATATCATTACTTTAAAAGATATTATACTTGTTTTTACACATTCCGATTATGATTATAACCCAAACAATTTAAATTACATTGGATTTTTGGTAAATAAAAATAAAATTATTGAGCTTGGAGATAGTGTTTATAGAATTACAAAAGCAATTAAAATAAATGATAGCTTAATAGGAGTTTCTTCTTATTTTTCATATTTTATAATTGATACTATTGGAAATGTTAATTATTGTATTGCAGTTCCAGTGTTTCCAGTAGACCCAGATAAGGCATTTACAAGCTTAACAATTTATAAAGATACAATTCTTATTTCTAACTTTAATGGAGTTGTTTATAAAATTGATGGAAATTGTTCAATTATTTTAAATACTCCATATAGCAATAGTGCTGGACACATTTCAGACATTGAAGTTAATAATAATTTAGTAGCGGTTGGAGGAGATAATGGACTTGCTATTTTTGAAAATGGAAGTTTAATTTATAAGAATTCAAATATATCAGTTAATACGATTGAAAAATATAATGAGGGATTTTTAGTTGGAACAAGTGGGGGACTTTATTTTTATAATCAAGATTCATTAAAACAAGTTCAATCATTATCAAATTTAGCAATTACTGATATTGTAATAGATAAATTTAATTCAATTTTTACATTAACGGAGAATGGACTTTATAGATTAGATGAAAGCTTTCAAATAATTGAAAGATATGATATTGCAGGTAAAACTTATTTTATTGCTACAAACTTCCCAATTTTACATACATTATCAATTTTAAATGACACTTTATTATTAGTAGGTTCAAGTGAGGGGGTTGGATTAATTAGGATAAATAGCTTAATAGAAGGAGAATTGATTTTATATCCAAATCCTGCCAAAAATTATATAAAAGTTAAAAACTTAAAAGGTTCCTTTGATTATAATGTTGAAATAATTACTTTATCTGGAAAGCGTGTCTTTAAGGGTAGTTTTAAAAGCAATTCTTCTGGTGAGATAACTATTGATATTTCTAATTTAAATAAGGGATTTTATATATTAAAAATTTCAAATAAATTATTAAAGTTTGTTAAGGTTTAATTCCCGTTCTAATAAATTCATTAACACCAATAAACTCAACAGGATAATCATATTTTGGAATTTTTATAAAGGATGAAGGATAAACTATTACTTGTGAGGCAAGTCCATCATAAAAGCTCTCTTTATAAAAAACATAAATTACACTATCTTTTAATATAACTTTTTCAATAGTAACATCATATCCTGCATTTGACTTTTTCCCTAAGGATACACCTATTAACATCTCTTTATTAAAATCTACTTGGTAAATAATTTCAGAAGTATCAATCTGAACTAGTTCTCCACTTACATTTCTAAAATCATCCCTTTTTAGTTTTTTGTTAAAAACCAGAATGTCGGAAACTGATCCAAAAACCATTTC
>JAUQPS010000116.1 GCA_030550205.1 bacterium | reverse complement strand
TCTTTTGTTAAATTATCAATTATATCAATTATCTCTTCAATAGAAGTATCGCCTCTTTTACCATCGCTTCTCCCATGACCAGGATGATCAAAACCTATTACCTGATATCCTCTTTGAGATAAATCCTCCACTATCTTCTCATATCTTCCTATATGCTCTCCAAGCCCATGAACAATAACTACAAAGCCTTTTTCAGGATTTCCCTCTTTAAAAGAATAAATCATACTTTCATCCCTAAAAATTACCATGTTATTATACTTCTAATTATAGTGTAAACATAAAATATACTATTTATTATTTGAGTTATATCTTGCCACCCTTTAATAAATACTTCAGGTACAAATATAATATCATTTTCTTTTATTTCTATATCAAGATCACTCCTACCTTTATTAACAATATCATTCATATTAATTGGAATAACCTCTGTTTTACCATCTACCTCTCTCACAACTGCTACTCTACCAAGATCAGCTCTATCTTTTAAACCTCCTGCCATACTTATATATTCAGTCAACTTTCTTCCTTCTTTATAATCATATGCAGCTGGCCTTCCTACTTGTCCAAGTACATAAACAAGTCTTCTTAATTCACCTATATATATAGTATCGCCATCTTTTATTAATAAATTATCTTTATCACTCTTTTTAATAGCTTCTGCCACATTAAATTTATATATGACTTTTTTACCATTTTCTATTCTCTCTAACTCTCCATTTTCACGAGAAGCCTTCTCAGTAATACCTCCAGCTCTTAATATAGCATCACTTATCCTATCTCCTTCTACTATTTCGTAAACTCCGGGATTTCTAACTTGTCCTAAGATTTTAACATAACTTGTTATTGGTGGTACATAAATAACATCACCAGGTTCTATTTTAATGTTACCCTCATACTCTTCACCAAGTACAAGCATTTTATAAAGGTCAATAATTATCTTGTTATAAGTATCACCTTTCTTTCTAAGCTCTATTTTTCTCAAACTTCCATTAGGTAATACTCCTCCAGCCTTATTAATAAGTTCACTCACCTTTGCTCCTAAAGTTGCTTGACCACTTACTTCTCCTCCTTCAGGAGTGGCTTTTATTTCTTCAACGAATCTTATAGGTCCAGGATTTTTTACGAAACCAAGAACATAAATTCTTTTTATTTCTTCTAGTACGGTAATAGTATCGCCAGATCTTAATAAAATATTTACCTGTTCTTTTTTATCATTTTCTCCATAATAAAGGTTATATAAATCTAAAATAATTCTTGTCCCATCAAGTCTATCTAAGGTTGCATCAAATAAAGATGCATTTACATTAAGACCACCTGCCATATCAAGTACATCTTTTAACCTTTCTCCCTCTTTTATCTCATACACTCCTGGATTTCTTACTTGACCTAAAACTCTTACAGTATTTCTGACGATAGGTACATATATCAAATCTCCCTCTTGGATATAAGGGTTTTCGTTTAAATCTCCATATTTTAAATACTTGTAATAATCCACATAAATTATCTTATCCCCTCTTTTTATCTGAATATTTCTCAAGGAAGCAGAGGACTTTAAACCTCCAACTCCTTTAAAAACATCACCTAAAGTACTAATAGCAGATACACTGTAAATTCCAGGATTTTCAACCTCTCCTATTACTGAAATCTTAACATTTCTTGGATAAACAAGATCTACCAAAATATTACTCCTTGGATAAAACTTTATAAGTTGTCTTGAAATCTCTCTACTTGCTTCCGAAAGAGAAATATTTAAAACTTTTACACTTCCAGCAAGTGGTAAAATAACATATCCAGTTGGTGATACTATCAAATCAAAAGAAGTTGTTTGCTCTTTTTCCCCTATTATATAAACTTTCAATCTATCCCCAGGTCCCAAAATATATTTTTCAGGATCAATAATCTTACCAAAATATATAGCTTCTTGAGCATATGAAATTATTAAAATCAAAAATATTATAGATATAAAAAAAAGACCTTTTTTCATAAATATCACCCTATTCACTTCTTATTGGAATATTTATTATATCCCCATCCTCAAGAAGTATATTAACACTCTCATCTCCACCTTTATATAATTTAGTTAAATCTAAATTCATAATTTGTCTCCTTTCAGCAATATATCTTTCTACTGTTATGTTTCTAAGATCTGCCCTTACTGTAAATCCACCTGCCATCTCAATAAGATCCTTGATCTTTTCTCCTGGTCTTACTTCATATATTCCAGGATCTCTAACTTCTCCTAAAATCCTAACTGTTTTTTCAACAAGAGGAACATATACAATATCACCAGGAATTAATCTTATTATTTCCTCTTGAGTATCTCCCTTCACAAGCACCTTAAAAAGATCTACTTCTTTAATTACTTGTCCATCCCTTATTATTTGTATCCTTCTCTTACTCCCATTAGGAAGAACCCCGCCTGCTTTATTAATAAGTTCACTTACCTTCATAAATCCCTTAAAAGCTGACTCACTCTCTTGTCCCATGTCAGAAGCACCACCTATTTCTTCTCCGACTATTACAAAAGATTTAGGATCTTTAACATATCCTAAAACGTATATCCTATCTACTTTTTTGGGGATATAAATATAATCTCCATCATTAAGTATAATATTTTCTCTTTCGTCCTTTTCATAGAATAATTTAAAAAGATTAATATCAATTATCTCTTTCTTACCTTCTTTCCGCCTTTCAATATATCCTCCGAAATAATCTGCATAAACAGATAAACCTCCAGCCATCTCTATGACACTCTTTAATCTTTCTCCCTCTTTTATCTCATAAATTCCTGGCTCTCTTACTTCTCCTAAGACTCTTACACTTTTTTTGATTAAAGGGATAAAAACTAAATCTCCTTCCAAAAGAAATGGATTCTGACTATCATCGCCAAACCTTAAATATTTTAAATAATCAAACTCAAGAATTTTTCCTCCTCTTCTTATTTGAATACTCCTAATAGAGGCAGATTTTTTAAGTCCACCTGCTAATTTAATAAGATCATCCAAAGTACTTGTCGCAATAATATTATAAATACCAGGATTTACTACCTCTCCAGTAATAGATATTTTAATATATCTTGGAAAAACTAAATCTACTATAACATTACTTCTTGGATAAAACATCAAAACATATCTTGAAATTTCTTTGCTTGCCTCTGATAAACTTAAATCCGAAATTCTAATATTTCCAATAACAGGTAAATTTATCATTCCTGTTGGAGATATAGCTACCTCGTAAACCTCAGGCACATCTACCTCTTTTATAATATAAATTACTAATCTATCACCAACACCTAAAATATATTTATCAGGATCTACTTTAAAACCATAATACACATCTGTAGTCTTTATAGAAGAATAAGTATATGTTTGAGCTAAAGAGAATGAGACCAAGAAAAAAGTTAATAAACCAAAAAATATAATTTTTTTCATTACTTATGCCCCCATATAATATTTACAATTTCACATAATTAAATCCTTCTAACTAAAAGATTTTTTCGCTGAAACCACACATTTTAAATATACACTTATAATTACATATTTTCAATAATCTCTTTTAAAGTATTCACAACCTCCTCAATTTCATCTTCGGTCAAATTATTATGAAAAGGTAAAGCAAGAGTTCTCTTTGATATATCTTCTGTTATAGGTAGCATACCCTCCTTAGTATTTAGCATCTTCCTAATATAAGGCTGTAAGTGAATTGGAGAAAAATAACCTCTTGCAGGAATACCTCTCTTCTCCATCTCCAAAATTACTTTATCTCTGTCAAGTCCTTTTTCAAGAGTAACCACATAAACAAACCAACTCATTCTAACATATGGCTTAACAATAGGAGGTCTTATCCATGAGCACTTTCTTAGCTTCTCAGTATACATATTAGCTACTTTTTCTCTTTTCTCTAAAAAAGTTTCAATTTTCCTTAACTGTGAAACTCCAAGCACAGCAGATAATTCGTCCATTCTATAGTTATATCCTAATCTCTCATGATAAAGCCATGCTCCCATCTCTCCTCTTCCCTGATTTCTTAAGCTTCTTGCTATCCTCGCTATATTATCATTATTGGTTACAATCATACCTCCTTCACCTGTTGTTATCTGCTTATTGGGATAAAAGGCAAAACAAGCACAATCTCCAAACTGTCCTACTTTTTTTCCTTTATACTCCGCCCCTAATGCTTCACAAGAATCATCAATAACTTTCAGATTATACTTTTCTGCAATTCGCAATATTTCATCCCACTCCACAGGATGTCCAAAAACATCTACAGCCATTATTGCTTTTGTTCTTTTAGTGATTTTCCTTTCTAAATCTTCAGGATCCAAATTATAGGTTTCTGGTTCTATATCTACAAAAACAGGTTTGGCTCTCTCATATAAAATCACATTAACACTAGCACAAAAAGTAAAAGATGGAACTAAAACCTCATCCCCCTCAGAAATTTCAAGAACCTTAACAAGAATATGCAAACCTGCAGTACCTGAACTTACAGCTACAGCATGCTTAACACCAATATACTCTGCCATTAAATTTTCAAACTCTATTGCTTTAGGTCCAAGAGCTAATCTACCTGATCTTAAAACCTCTAATACAGCTTGAATATCACTATCGTCTAAATCAGGTGCAGACATCGGAATTTTCTCTCTCATAAAGCCTCCTAATTAAAATTTAATTATATTTCTTTATTTTTTTCACATCATAAAAAACTATATAATTATGGCTTTTAATATATTAAAAAATTATAGCATATTCCACAGTAAAGACTATCAATTTAAATAAAAATTTCAAAATCCTACTTGCTTTTTATTATTTTCTGTATTATTATTCAAAATATGAATGAAAATCATTCAAAAAATGAATCAAAATACAAAAAAAGATTACTGAGAGAAAAAGTTAAAAAAGTACTTGAAAATTTACCTGTTATAGTTATAACTGGAGCAAGACAGGTAGGAAAGAGTACTTTCCTCCAAAACGAATTCCCAGATTTCAAATATCTAAATTTAGATGATTTTTTCACAATGAATCAAGCCAAAATAGACCCTTATTCTCTATGGATTGGAGAAGACAAAATCATAATAGATGAAGTCCAAAAAGTGCCAGAAATCCTACTTGCAATAAAGAATACAGTAGATAAAACTAAAAGAGAAGTAAAATTTATTCTTTCAGGTTCATCTAATCTATTACTTATGAAAGAAGTTAGTGAAAGCCTTGCAGGACGAGCAGTATATTTTGAGATGTTTCCAATGATCTACAGAGAAATCACTGAAAACATTGAAGAAATAAATTTCTTTAAATTATGGAAAGA
>JAUQPS010000115.1 GCA_030550205.1 bacterium | reverse complement strand
ATGATAGAGGATATTAAGGAGGAGGTCTTAAAATATAATAATTATCTTCTTCTACAGGGGCCCAAGGGATTTTTCTTTTATAAATTAGCTAAATTTTTAAGAAAAATTGGAAAAAATGTATATAAAATCAATTTCAACGGTGGTGATTTAGTAACCTTTCCCTTATTTAAGTTCACTTTAAACTACAGAGGTAAATTAGAAAATTTTGAGGAGTATTTCAAAAAAATTATAAATGCCAAAAAAATTGATGTAGTACTTCTCTACGGTGATTATCGCCCTTATCATAGGGTCGCCAAAAAGGTGTGTGAACAATTAAAATTACCTTTTTATGTCTTCGAGGAAGGATATATTCGTCCACACTACATAACCCTGGAAAAAAATGGAATTAATGGATGGTCCGATCTAACAAAAATTAGCAGAGATCCAAATTTCTATAGATCATTACCCGACATTAAGATTGAAAATCCTTTACCTAATAATTATAGCTATATGAAAAGAGTGCTTTCAAGTATAATACATTATCTTGGTCTTGAAGTATTAAGATGGTATTTTCCTCACTATATTCCTTGTAAAAAATATTTTCCATATATACATGTTGTCTATTGTTATTTACGAGGATATTTAAGAAAAATTATTTATAAAATTAAAGAAAAAAAAATAGATAAAATACTGAGTGAGCGATTGAAATTTAAATATTTTTTGGTTCCACTCCAGGTCTATAATGACACACAAATTACAATCCATAGTACATACAAAACAATAGAAGAATTTATTAAAGAAATTTTAGAATCATTTGCCAGAAACTGTAAAACAAAAGATCTATACCTTGTTTTCAAGCATCATCCTGAAGATAGAGGTTTTAAAAATTATGGAAAATTCATTGATAGGGAAGCTAAAAGATTAGACATTAGAGAAAAGGTTTTTTATGTCCATGACTTACACCTACCTACTTTGTTGAAAAATTGTTGTGGAGTAATTGTTATAAATAGCACTGTAGGGTTACAAGCACTGTATTACAATAAACCAGTTAAAGTGATGGGAAGAGCGATCTATGATATACCTGGCTTAACCTTTCAAGGGTCTTTAAACGATTTCTGGAATAATCCTGGAAAAGTTGATAGGGAACTCTTTTTAAAATTCAGAAACTTTGTGATAAAAACAAGACAACTTAATGGAAGTTTTTATGGAAGATTTCCCTTTTAAAGAATGAGTTTTTTTTCAACAAGATTTAATACCCTTTTTACAGCCTCATCTATATCCAACAGGTGAGTGTCTAAAATCAAATCTGGATTTTCTGGTTCCTCATAAGGAGAAGAGATACCTGTATAATTTTTGATTTCTCCAGTTCTTGCCTTTTTATATAGTCCTTTGGGATCCCTTTTTTCACAAACTTCAACAGGACATCTACAGTAGACCTCTATAAAGTCATTTTCTCCTATGATAGACCTTACGATTTTTCTATGTCTCTTTAAGGGTGAAACAAAAGCAGCCAATACTACAATACCTGCATCTATAAATAACTTTATCACCTCAGCAATCCTTCTCAAATTTTCCTCTCTATCCTTTTCGGAAAAGCCAAGATCAGAGCATAGACCATGTCTTATATTATCTCCGTCAAAAGTATAAGTTCTAATGCCCCTTTCATACAGCTCCTTTTCTACACCATGGGCAATAGTTGATTTTCCAGAACTTGGAAGTCCTGTAAACCAGATAGCAAGACTTCTATGACCATTAAGAATATTTCTCATTTCTCTCGTGACCAATGGTGGATGCCATACTACATTATTTTTTCTCATAAATAAACCTCATGAAAAATTTTCTTATAGGTATCTTCTGCTATACTCTTAAGAATTTCAACCTTTTTTAAAGAATTAAAATAAAGTTTCTTTCTTAATGCCTCATCTCTAATAAGCAAAAAGATAGCTTCTTTCCACTCGTCTTTTTTGGTTCTAACTAATAAACCATCTATCCCATTTGAAATTATCTCCCTATAATAACTTTCTTCTGAGTAAATTCCTACTCCACCAGAGGCAACAACCTCAAAAAATTTGGTGTAACTTCTTGCTAAATTAAATGGATAATCAAGGAGAGGAACTAAACCTATGTCTCGATTTCCTCTAAATAGGAATTCTTTATATAAATTCCAGTTCATTGGCAAAAAAATAATAACTTTTTCTAAACTTTTAAAATTTTTCAAAACTTTGTTATCGCAGATAAGTTCAAATATAGCTTTTTTATTTGCCTGGATCACATCTTTTATTACATCATAAAGCCAGTACAGTTCTTTCATGTGAGAAGCGGTGCCATGGTAAAAAATTATGGGGCTATGGATATCCTGGGTATCTTTTGGTTTTAGATCGGTTAGCTCATAGAATGGATATGGGGGGATATAGATTGGGTTTAAAAAGTTGTATTTTTCTGCCAGGTAAGGGGTTGAGACCATGAATATGGCTTTGGATTTTATAAGCCATTTTTTCCATATATATGCTTTAAAAAAGAGCTTCTTTTGATACCTCAGAGGAAGACCAATCCAGCTTTTTATATCAAAAAGATCGTCATCCATAAAATAGATTATTTTTTTAATTAATCCTCTATTTTTTTTAACAAAATTAACCCAGTACGGTGTTATGTACCGCACAAAATATAGGAAGACCTCTTGCTTGGGAGGCACCTTTGGTGGAAACTGGTGAATGTTAATTTTATCAGTATATCCCCAAAAAGTCAAAGCCGGAAGGATGTAATACTCCGTTGAAGGATTGGGTCTTTCTTCAACAATCCAGATAGAGCTATCCATATTTACCCCGATTCCCAAGGTTTCTTCACCCTTGGGAAGGGACTAATTGAAAAATCAGGCCTCCTCAAATCCAAATTTGGATTATAATAAGGATCAAATTCCATAAATTTAAACCACTTTTTTCTCATATAGTCAGCTTCTTTTTTATATTGATCTTTGAGTATATCATACTTCTCCTTTCTGGTAAGTGATTCATGATGATATAGTTCCACATACGGAGTGAATACTATCCTATATCCTGCCTCCCGCAACTTCAAACAATAATCTACGTCATTAAAACTTATGGGAAGATTTTTCTCATCAAATCCTCCCATTTTTATGAAAAGGTCTTTTCGTGTCATCATACAGGCAGAGGTCACAGCAGAGTATTCTTGTTGAAGGATAGCTCTACACATGTAGCCTTTTTCGGTTTTTTCAAAATATTTAAAGGCATGATCCGCACATCCTCCAATCCCAAGAATTACTCCAGCGTGCTGAATCAAACCGTTAGGATAATAAAGTTTCACCCCTACTGCCCCAACCTTAGGTTGTTGAAGACAACCAAGCATAATTTCTAACCACTGAGGGGTTATTACTTCGGTATCGTTATTTAAAAATACTAAAACCTCTCCTCTTGCCTTAGTTACAGCAAAATTGTTAATGGCAGAATAATTAAAAGGTTTGTTATAAAATAAAATTTTAATTTTAGGATTATTAGAAACTTTTTTATAATATTCAATTGCTTCATTTTCCGTACTTTTATTGTCAACAATAATAATTTCATAATTTTCATAAGTGCTTTTATTAAGTATACTTTCAACACAAGTCTTTAGTGCATATGTTTTATTTTTGGTTGGAATTATTATGCTGATAAGTTCCCTTTGTCTTATCTCATAAATTACTTTATAACAATTATGGCTTATCTTATCAACTTTAGATTTTATTCCTAACCTTGACAGATGTTCTTCAACTGGATTTACTTCGTTTAGTTTTTTGTTTGTAATATCAGTCTGATTATTTTTTTTATTTTCTAAGGGAAAATGAAATAGTATTGCTGGAATATGCTTAATTGCTGTAGGGCTTGTGTTTTCAATGATTTTAAAAAGAAGAGAATGTGAATCACTATTTAAAAAATCAGTATTATTTAAATTCTCAATTTTTAATAACAATGAGGCATTTACTGCAAAAGCCCAGTTTATATAATTAGTGCTTCTTAAAAATTCAATAGAAAAGTCTGGTTTAAAGTGTGGATTCCATCTCTTTCCATCATCAGTTAAATAATCGTGATCACTATATATTAAGTTTACATCTAAGGTCTTTGCCTCTTTGTAAATCCAGTATAAACAATAGGGACTCAAAAGGGTCCCGGATTTCAAAAAAACAAAAAAAGTTTTTTCATTCGGATTAAAACTTTTTCCTTCAATCAATGATCTCTTGATGTCAAGTTTCCTATCAATCTCTATTATTTCAAGTTCATAATTACTATAAAGTTGGTTTTTGAGAGATTTCATAGAGCTTTCTAAAGCAAATTTGTTCTTGTCATTGAAAATTAGGATATAAAACTTAACATCAGGCTCATTCTTTTCTATGTCTTTTTTAATTTTTTTGATATCCTCCTTATCTAAACGGTCAAACATTTTTGTCCACAAATCATAATCTAAATATGCATCATGATCTCTTATTTTATTTGCTAATTCATAAGCTTTATGTGGATTAAGGAGTAAAGTAGAAAATTTTAATCCAAGTATTTTTCTTTCACGGTCATATCTTTTTTGAAAGAAAAAGAGAACCCTTCTTATCATTCTATACAATCTCTCTACAGAACTTATAGATTTTATTTGAAATTGTTCTAAAATTCCAAATCTTCCTAAGGAATCCATGGGTTCAAAGTATACCTCTTTCGTGTTAGTAGGAAATTTCACCAGTTCGAGTATTGTTCCCTTTAGACTAATTGGAAGTTGATATACTATAAATTCCCTATCAGTTTTAATTACTAACTTGGCTCTAATTGGATAACCCATCCTTTTAATCGATCCCTTAAATAAACACCAACCTTCAGGAAAGCCACCACCTTCAATAAATACCTTTAATTTAGCAGGTATGGAAATAACATGATATATGTTCTCCTTAGGATCAAAAACTACTCCATGTTCTGGATGTAAAATTAATTTTCTACAGCCAACCCTTTTTTGATAATAATATTTCAGTTTTTTCATCCTTGGATAATATTTCAATCATTAATCTTTCATTGTTTGTTGTTGGAAATAATGATCTCATAAGAGAGGATTATAGCCAATTTTAGGGGTCTGAAAACCGCATTAAGTATTCTTTAAGTTGGACCTGCCATTCTGGTATCTTGATACCTAACTCTTTACATACCTTTTCGTTACTCATGGCTGACCACCTGGGCCTTTTAGCAGGAAGATTAAATTCATGCTGATAGGCTGGATAGATAAACTTCTTAATTCCCTTAATCCTTAGATATTCCTTTGCCCACTCGTAACGCGAGGCATAACCTGTATTCACTAAGTGATAAAGACCTGTCAAACCTTTTTT
>JAUQPS010000114.1 GCA_030550205.1 bacterium | reverse complement strand
TTGGAGTTTAATAATTGAATTTTTTATTTCTAAATATAATGAATCATCTTTTGTGAGTTTTCCAATAGTTCCCCTATATTTTAGGCTGTCAATTTCTAAGCTTAGCTTATATATTAAGCTATCTAAGGATTTTATAGTGGATTGTCCAGAGTTTAAAAGAGTGTTTATATTTGTTGATATGCTATCTAAGTTCTGATTTTGATGATTCAAGACAATTTTTAGCTCTGATATTAAGCTATTTATGTTATTTAGTGAGCTATTTAATTTATCTGATATATTTTCAACTTGATAATTTGCATTCTTTACTAAATTATTAGTATTACTTAAAATGCTATCAATTTTTTGTGATAAGTTAATTACAAGAATAAGAATTTGGTCAAATGTGGGTGAATCATAACCTATAATTGTATCATTTAGTTTTAAAAAATCACCATTTCCAGGTTCAATATCTATAACTCTTGTTCCAAGAGCAGATGGACTTATAATTTGGGCATATGCATTATTTTTTAACTTAAAATCCTTTAGTCCAATTTTTGCTATCACTCCATTTTCAGTTAATTCCACTTTTATAACATCACCATTAGGAACTCCCCTTACTAATACTTTTGTTCCAGGAGAAATTAGTGTTGCTCTTGGAAGCTTAATATAATAGGTGTATAAATGTTTTTTTCTTTTTTCAGAACTTATCCAGTTATATCCAATAAAAAATAAAATAAAACATATAATTACAAATAATCCAACTTTTATATAATCAATTTTATTAACTTCCATAAACTTCAAGTATCATACTTGCTCCCATCCCACCCCCTACGCATGCACTTACAATTCCGTAACCCCCACCTCTTCTTCTAAGCTCATAAATGAGTTTTGTTGTTAAAATTGCTCCTGTTGCTCCAAGTGGATGTCCAAGCGCTATTGCTCCTCCATTTACATTTAACTTTTCAAGTGGAATAGGAAATTCTCTTAATACTGCCAAAACTTGTGTAGCAAATGCTTCATTTAATTCTATTAGTTTAATATCTTCTAAGGTTAAATTTGCTTTTTTAAGAGATTTTGGTATTGCTTTGGCGGGTGCTATTCCCATTATTTCTGCTGGCACTCCTACAACTTGAAATGTTACAAATCTTGCTAATGGTTTTAATCCTAATTCCTTTGCTTTTTCTTCACTCATTATTAAAACCGCACCTGCTCCATCGCTTCTTTGTGAGGCATTTCCTGCAGTTACAGTTCCATCAACTTTAAAATATGGTTTTAATTTTAATAATCCCTCAAGTGTTGTATCAGGTCTTATGCATTCATCTCTATCAAAAATTTTTTCAACTACTTTTATATTTCCATCTTCATCTTCCACACTAACTTTTACTTTTATAGGAACAATTTCATCTTTGAATTTTCCACTTAAAACCGCTTCTGAACCTCTCTTATGTGATAAATATGCAAATTCATCGACCTCTTCACGCTTTATATTGTAAATTTCAGCTAAATTTTCTGCGGTTAAACCCATATTTAAATAATAATCAGGAAAGTTTTGAGCAATATAAGGTTCTGGTCTAAATACATAGCCTGGCATTGGAACTAAACTCATACTTTCTGCACCACCAGCAATTGCAACATCTATTTCACCTACCATAATTCTATGAGCTGTTTGAGCAATTGTTTGAATAGAAGATGCGCAATATCTATTAACTGTAACTGCTGGAATAGAAGTAGGAAGTCCAGCTCTATAAACAATTGTTCTTGCCATATTCATACCTTGATATGCTTCTGGGAAGGCACAACCAACTGTTAAGTCTTCAATTAAATTTGGATCAATTTTTGTCTCTTCTAAAATTGCTCTAATAACTTCTGATAGTAGATATTCGGGTCTTGTATCTTTTAAAGTTCCTCTTGGAGCCTTTCCAACAGCTGTTCTTTTCGCTGATACAATAACTGCGCTTCTCATTTAAAAACCTCCTCTTAAAACTATTTCAAATAAAAAGTCATTTTCTATTCCACTTCCCCTATAATATACACTTTTATGCACATTTAAGTTAGTGTTTATATTAAAAACATTTAATCCAAGGCTTATACCCAATGTTATTTCATTAGAGTTTAGAGCTTTTTGATAAACCCAGTTAAGAACTGGGCCAATTTCATATTTATTGAAAGCATAATAAAATCCACTTATAGTTCTTGCTCTATCTGATTGAATATCATTGTCTTTTAGTGCTTTTGAATATATAATTTCTCCATAGTTTATGAATTTATTATAAACAAAAGCATAACCAGATCCAAATGATAAATAATCTACAATTTCCTCATACTGGTTATTTCTTATGTAAAATCCTATGGGAAGTTTGTATGATGTAAGAATTGAAATGACAGTTCTATATTTTGAAAATTTTGCATAAACGGGGAAAAATCTTATACCAATATCTATTCCATGAAGCGATGAAATTTGGTCTTCTAATGACCCAGTTGTTTTTATATAATAGTAGGGAAATACTGAAATTAAAGAAAATCTTTTGAAGTTTCTTATTAAGGATAAACTTAAATTATTTGAATTTATTTGACCTTTTAAATTAGAGCCATATGCATAATTGTAATTTGTTGATATTTCATATGTTTTAAATAAGGTTGAAGTTAAAGTTATTGGTATATTTAAGGTCCCATAACATGCGGGACAATGTAAAATAAGGATATTTATCATGTTATTTCCTCCTTTTAAAGAACATCAAGGCTACTTAAAAACTTTGAAAATTATAAAGCATATCAAAATTAAAAAATTTCTATTAAGGAACCTATTTTATTGTTTGAAAAGAAAGGTCGTTTTCTCTTAAAGCAGGAAGAAAGTCATACTTTTGAAGTGGATGAAGTTAAAGGAAAACTGGTTATCATAATTGTAAACCCGCAAAGCTATGATGCTTTACTAAATGCTATTTGTGTTAGATGTTGCACTTGATAAGTCGTTGCCATTAAATTTGGAGGTAATTAAAAAAGGAAAGAAAATTGGTGGAATCTAATTCCATTTACAAAAACTGTATATGGACATTATGTAATAGATTTGAAGGAATATCCTTATAAAAGTTTTCCAAGTAAAAGAATAATAAAAGGCAATAGATTATCTTTTTCTTTCTAAAATTATACTCATACCTTCAAGTCTTGAGTTATATTCTATGTTTTCAAAAGCCTCTAAAAAGCCTTCCGTAGCACCTTGTAAAGGTTTTAGGCATAGTTCGGGTTTATTATGGGCTTTTAAAAGGAATGTATCTAAAATTGTGATTTTATAGCCATTTTCTAACTTTTCAACTTTTACTTTACCCATACCTGTTTCTTCATAAAAAACTTCTATAATTTGAGATATGTCATAATTTTGAAATTGAGATTTTATGGAGTTTGCTATAGCTTTCCCTGCCATTGTAGAAGTTGCTTGAATTAAACTAGAAAATCCACCAGCAAATTTTAATATTTCAGAATATAATTTTACAATAAGTTCCTTAGGAAGAATTACTCCTTCCTCTTTTAATATATTTTTCATATATTCTCTTAGTTCCATCTTTAACCTCCTGTTATTTCACTTAAATAATTTTCAAGTTTTGGTCTTAAAATTTTGTATTCCATAAAAATTGTTCCCACTTTTGTTGTAGGGGATGTTATAAACCCTAAGTATAAACTTTTTATTTTTCCAATGAATATGCATATTTTATCACCTTGGGTATAAAGAAGTTCAAAATTTGCATTAGATAGTTCTTTTAATAAGTTTTCTATCATATTTACAGCGCTTGATAAAAGTCCTGAAACTACAATGGGGTCTTCAAGAATTGTAGAAAGGGAATAAGATATGGGAAGTCCATATTCATCTACGATGATAATTCCTAATAAATCTGGTATAAACTTTTCCGCTTCTTTCCTTAAAGTTTCAATTTCAATCATATCCCCCTTGGGGGGGACGCCCCGCGCAGGACTCGAACCTGCAACCTACGGGTTAACAGCCCGCCGCTCTACCCGTTGAGCTAGCGGGGCGCTTAGTAAGTTTGAAAATTATAAAGCATATTTTTATTCTACAATTATCCAACTCATCATATTCTGATGCCCAAGACCACAGTACTCATGACAGACAATTCTATATTTCCCAGGTTCCTTAAATTTTACTCTATAATAAGTTACTGCACCAGGAATTGCCATAAGATTTACGTTTGTTCCTTCAATATGAAAGCCATGTGTAACATCTGGACTTGTAAGATAAATATCAACCGTTGAATTTCTTGGAATTTTAACTTCCATAGGGAAAAAACTAAATTGCCTTGCTATGTAATAAATTTCATATTTATTTTCTGAAACTTGAACGACTCTTTCTTTATCAAAAGGTTTTACATTTACGATGCATGTTGGAAGGTCTATATTTTTTACATAAGCACCATATAAAATTAAAGCAAAAAATATCAAAAGCACTATAGAAGCTAAATTTAATGCAAGTTTTTCAGCATTCATATTTCACCTCCTTTAATATGCTATAACAGGCATTGTTGCACTTCTTAAAACTCTTGATGTTGTGGAGCTATAAAATAGCCTTTCAATTAAATTTAAGCTTTTTCTTCTTGACATAATAATTAAATCAATATCGTATTTATTAGCATATTCTAAAATGCCAGAGCCAGCATCTTTTGAAACAACGATATTTACAGAATAATCAATATCTTTAAGAACACTTTCATATAATTTTAGATTTTGATGAACTTTTTCTTCTTGAAGTCGTAATGTTTCAACAGGAACTGATATAGAACTTTCAAAAACATTTATAATATGAAGTTTTGCATCTGTGTTTTTAGCAAAATCAATAGCAAACATCAAAGGTTCAAGAGAATGAGTTTTTTCATTTATAGGAAGAAGAATATTTTTAAATGAGGTTTTAGGAGTATTTGTTCCAAATAAAATTGGAATTTCTGATATTTTCTTTAAGGAAAGAGCATTTGAACCGATAAAACTTATATCTTGTATATCATAGCTTGAACGACCAATTGCAATTAATTTAGATTGTAAGCTTTGAGCAAGTTCTAAAATTTCAAGTGGAATTGGTTTTGATTGAACTTTAATATGGACTTTCGCATTTATATTCTTTTCTTTTAAGAAGTTTTCAATTTTATTTAGTTTTTCTTGTTTTTCAACTTCTGGTGTTGATAATCCATAAGCTTCTGAGGATATGAAATATACAACATTTAGTTCTAAATTAAAGATATTAGAAACAGTGTAAGCAGTTATAAGAGCATTTTCACTTTGCTTTGAAAAGTCAAAGGCACATAAAATTGTTTTCATAACTTACCCCCTTGATATCATAACCATATATACTAAAAGCCAGATAATAGCATATAAAATCA
>JAUQPS010000113.1 GCA_030550205.1 bacterium | reverse complement strand
ATACTTGTTTTGATATAATTGAATTTTTCATCTTGATAAACATATTTGTTTTTTAACTTTACATATTTAATTTTTATTTGATTATTAAGCTCTTCATAATTAATCTGTTTGTTATAACTTAATTGAAGAAATAATGAAGATAAGCCAATGAAGATATTATCTTTATTTTTGAACATTGAAAGCTCAAAGCTTTTATAACTTAAATTTATATTTCCAATTATTTCAGATTTTGATGTATTTAAATAAAAAGGATAAATTTGCTTAATATAACTTCCATAATTATCTGGATAATATGAATTTGTTTTAGGGTCGTATGAGTAATTACCAAGCCCTTCTCCTACAAAAATAAACCTTTCAATATAAATAACATCTGGCTGATTTATATAACTAATATCAAAATTTAGTATTTGCGAATTCTTATAAATTCTAAACTCATAACTTTGTTTTTGAACATTATAAAAACCTATAAAATTTAAGATATTTGAATTTATTCCCATTCCAACTTCATTTTCAATTTCTTTTGAATATCTTAAAACATAAATTGGATAAATTGAAGTATTCGTTTTAAATTTTATTCTATTAAAGGCACTATCTACAAATAGATATTCATATTCAAAATCAAAAATATCCCTATTTAAAATAAAATTTAATTTCCTTCTATTTGAAATTGCTTCAAAATATAAATTTTTATGATTGAACTTTATACCAAGCATTGAATCTAAAATATAAGGCTCAATATATTTAAATTTCAAATATAAATAATTTCCTGTATTTGAAAACATTAAATTATTTGAAAATGTATAATCTGAAATTATTCTTTTTTTCCTAATTAATCCAAGTTTAAATTGATTATAATTAAACTCTAAATTTCCTTCAAAGTTTAACTCCCCATATTTATACTTATAATAATTTCTATTAAACTCAAAAATTGTAAGCTTATTATTTAAAAATTCTAAATTTAATTCTCTTTCAAGGATTGGTGGCTCATAATATTCAACAGGCTCATAATTTCCTTTCCCCTTCCCTACAAAATAATAAAAATTTCCAACATTATCATAATTATAAGAGCCACCAATAAATGGGGAAAATCTAACAACATATTCACCTTTCCCTTCTCCTACATATATAAAAATAGAATCTTGCTTAATATAACTCCCATTATTTGATTTATAATAACTTGGATAATATCCTGCACTCTCAATATATTTTATTGTATCACTTTCATATTTTAAAATTTTTCTTCTTTGATAAACACTACCATTTTTATATCCAACTTGTAAGTGCTCCCTTCTTCCATCGCTTTCAAAAAATTGATATTCAATTGTTAATTTATCTCCTTTTTTTATGATAACATTTGCCTTAAATGTTATTGTTCCCATCTGATAATCTATAATATAATCTTTTTCATTGACTTTTTGACCATTTAAATAAACATTTACTGAACCATATACAATATTATAATTTTCTGTAAATCTATAAGGTCCTCTATTATTTTCATCTAAATATAATTCAATTCTTGTAAATTGTGCTCTTTCATATCCAAATGTTAAATAATAATCATTTTTCTTCATATTTATTCCAAAAATTCTAAAATTTCCAAACAAAAATACACCTACATTTGAATAAAAATCCTTCGAACTTACTAATAAATAACTTTCTTCAAGCTCTTCAAGGGTTATTGTTCTATTTTCACCTCTTGATTTTATAACTCCTTCTAATTTATACTCATTATAATTTCCTAATATGTTTGCAGTTATTCCTTGACTTTGCTCTAAATTTGAACTAATTCCAAATTTTAAAAATGCATTTCCAAAAAAATCTAAATTAGCATAATTTTCATAGTTTTCCGTTTTAAAAATTTTTTTATCTTCAATATCTTGCTTTAAAATAAACTTTTCATAATATACAATGCACTTATCTTCTAATGCTTTTAAATATACATTAAAACTATCAATTTTAATCTCAATTGCTTTATTTGAATAAAAACTATTTAAAATAATACCATTTATTGGCAAAAATGTATCTGATATTAAAATCAAACTATCTTTTATAATTGAAAACACACACCTTTAATTACATATCATTGGGACAAATAAGACAGGTTCATATTTTACAATTTTATATATATATTGTAATTCCTTTCTTCCAGCTGGCAAAACTATAATTCCACCTTCATAAACTTGTTCCAATAAATCTACACTTATATTTTCAAAGTAAGCAGATGCTATTATTTTATCATAAGGAGAAAATTCCTTTAATCCCTTACAACCATCTCTTAATAATAACTTATAATTAGAATAATTTAACAATTTAAGCTTTTTATCCGCTTCTATTAAAAACTCTTCTATTATATCAATTGAATAAACAAAGAAACTTAATTCACATAAAATAGCGGTTAAATATCCACTTCCTGTTCCAATTTCTAAAACTTTATCACTTTCTTTAATTTCTAATAATTCTAACATTTTTGCTATTAAGCTTGGTTGGGAAGATGTTTGGCCATGGGCATAATAAACAGGTTTATCTTCAAATGGGTCAATTTTTACAAATAAATTTCTTGGGATTTTTTCAAAGGCATTTTTTATTCTCTCATCTTTTACATGTCTTTCAATTCTTTCCATAATTTTATAATTATTTTCTTTCCACTCTTTTATAATTTCTGTTAAGTTCTCACTCATCTTTAACTTTAATTAAATTTAATTCACTTATAAGCTTTTGCTTTAATGGATTTTCTTCTTTTGTTAAAATTTCAATTTCTTTATATTGATAATTCAACTTGTTAAGGGCATTTTTTATGTTTTCCAAGTATTTATTTACTTCTTCAAGTAAGTATTTATTGCTAAATATAAATTTTATTTTTCCATCTTCTTCTTTAATTTCGGCATCTGATATAATTCCACTAATAATTGGTTGATTTTGGTCAAAGTAATCTATTAGTTTATCTTTTAAGGTTATTGGTTGTTTTGTTTCTTCTTGTTTCTTTTTTTCTTGCTTTTCATAAATTATATTATAGTTTTCAAGTATTTCCATAATTTGTATTGTTCTTGGAACATAACACATTTTAGATATAAAGAATTCAAGCCAAACTTTTGGAGTGATTGAATATCTTATAGAGCTTTCCATTTCAAGAGCTATATTTAAGAAAATCATTAAATCTTCTTTTGAATAATTTCTTCTTTTTCCTTCTACAACTTCTTTAAATACTTCAAATAAAAATTCATTAAACTCCCTTACAAAATCCAAAATAGAAACATTTTTTTCTAAAATTATATTTAATATAGTTAATGCTTTCTTTAAATTCCCTGCATATATTTCTTTTAATAACTCTTCTAATAGTTCTCTTTGAATTGCTCCAAGTATGTTTAAAACATCATTATATGTAATTTTTTCTTCACAAAACATATTCATTTGGTCTAATAAAACAATAGCATCTCTCAAACTTCCTTCTGCTCTTCTTGCAATTTCTTCAATTGCCTTTTCTTCAATTTTTATATTTTCTAATTGTATAATTTTATTTAGGCGTTGAATTATCTCAAATGTTGAGATTGGTTTAAAGTCATATCTTTGAAGTCTTGAAAGCACAGTTGGAGGGATTTTTTGGGGGTCAGTTGTAGCAAATATAAATAATATATAATTTGGGGGTTCTTCAAGAGTTTTTAATAATGCATTAAAAGCTTCAATAGTTAGCATATGAACTTCATCAATTATATAAACTTTATATCTTCCTCTTGAAGGTAAAAATTTTATATTTTCTCTAATTTGTCTTACTTCATCAATACCTCTATTGCTTGCCCCATCTATTTCAATAACATCTATATGTCTTGAATTTTCTATATCTCTACAAGAATTGCATATTCCACATGGATTATCTGTAATATCTTTATAACTATCACAATTTAAAGCTTTTGCTAAAATTCTTGCAGTTGTTGTTTTACCTACTCCCCTTGGTCCTGAAAATAAATATGCAGGAGCAATTCGCTTTTCTCTTAAAGCCTTTCTTAAAGCTTTTACAATATGCTCTTGTCCAATATGATCATCAAAATTTTTTGGTCTATATTTTACTGCTAAGCTCATGTTTTAAATTTTAAAGGAGAAGAAATTTTGTTTTATGCTTTAAAGTTTATGAATTTAATTTGCCAATTTGAAGTTTTTAATAACTTATGCTTTAAAATTTTAACACTGTGATTTGGGACATTTGGATAAGAAAGATTAATAGAAGTAAGTTGAATATGTTTATTATTTCAAAGAAGATATTTGAAAATAGAGGGGGGGGGGGTTTAGAGTTGTATGGTTTTTTAATCAATAGTGTTCGTCCTAAATCACATATTCTCTGTCAAAATATATCTCTTTTGAGATTTTTAAACAACAAAAGGAGGTGAGACCATGTTAGGGTTAAACTTGTTGATAACCTTTGCATCAACCATAGCTGGTAATGTTGTCAATACCTATGACCCTTCTATTGTAAAAGAATGGCTCAATTCCTATCCCTATCTCTATAAAGGCTTTACACCCAATAGAGGTCAGCTTGCCACTATGGATGGAAAGATAGCTGAAAATGTTGTTTTCTATTCAAAAAATGGAAATATGGGCATATTCATAACTGAAAATGGATTAAGTTATGTGATATATAGTGTTGAAAAGAAAGAAACTTCAAAAGATAAAGAGATATTACCACATATAAAAGAAAGACCTGAAAATTCCATCTTACACTATGCCAGGATAGACTATGAACTAATAGGAGGAAAGATAAAAAAAGAAAATATAATCTATCAAGATGAACTACCAGGGTATGAGAACTTTTATTTAGCGCATTGTCCAGATGGAATATTATTTGTAAAGAGTTACAGGAAAGTTATAATAAAGGATATATATCCAGGAATAAATTGGATATTTAGATATGATGATAATGGTAATTTTCATCATGAGTTTGAGGTAAAAAATCCCCAGTTGATATCCCAAATAAAGTTAAAAGTAAAATATGCTGATATAGAATTAGCAGATAATGGAAAATCAATAATTTTATCAACACCAATTGGAAAGATAAAGGATGGGAATTTAATAGGGTATCAGGGAAATAATATAGTTGAAGTGAGTTATAGACTTATAGATAATAATTTAATAGCTTTTGATATTTCTAACTATGATAAGGATAAATCATTATTGATTGACCCACATACTTTGATATGGAGCACTTATTATGGAGGAAGTGATGATGATTATGGTCTTTCCATCACGACAGATGGGCAGGGTAATGTATTTGTGACTGGAGAGACATATTCAACAGACTTTCCAACATATAATCCAGGAGGGGGTGCTTATTATCAATCAAGTTTAGCTGGAGATTATGATGCTTTTATTTTAAAATTTAAC
>JAUQPS010000112.1 GCA_030550205.1 bacterium | reverse complement strand
ATGAAATAAAGAATATGAAGTTAAAAGATGTAAATGAAACATTGAATGAAATAATTGATGAGGAAAGAAAAGGAATATCCGCCTCTTTACCCTCTGAAGAATACTTAGATATTTTAAATTTTAAATTAACTTGACAAAAAATTTTTTTTCCTTTATAATTAAAATTAAATGGAAATTAAAAAAGGGGTAATAGGGTATGAACTCTCTCTCTCTCGGATAGAAATATTTTCTGGAATTTTATTTCAGCAATTCCACCTCCCTGAAATTAAAAAAAATAAAAATTGAGTTTGTTAAATATGAAAAAGATTAAAAAATTTTTAATAAAAAGGGAGGTGGAAATGAAAAAAATAATCTTATGTTTAATTTTAATTAGTTTTTTAGGGGCATTTATTGATATGCCCGAAGGTTGGAGATGCAGGAAAATGATATCTTCTCAAAATGCTTATGGAATCCCGCCTACAGGTACATGGATTTACTCTAAAGGTGATACATTAGCAATGGTATTCATTTCTGATTCTGGCTACACCATTCCCCAAACTTTATGGTTTACAAAATCTTTTGATGCTGGTTTTAATTGGTCTTCGCCACAAATAGTAGACGATATAGGTCCGCTTATTTCCTCCCCACGAGTTGTAATAGATAGTGCTTCCTTTACATATGTAGCATATAGGAAAAGCTTCACTGAACCTTTATATGAAGTGATCGGTGTAAGGGTTTCTCCCAATTTTGGAATGCAATGGACCCCCTCCTATGGGGCTGGAAATCCTTCCTACCCTTGTTCTTCTCCTTGGTTGGCTCAAAGAGGCAACACAGTTGCTTTAACTTATACCAGAGAAGAAGATTATGGTTCTACAATTCGTTTTACATTTACTCAAAACCATGGTCAATCATGGATTAGTCCTGCTGAAATAGTGAGTACAGGTTGTTGTGCACAAGTAGAAATTGATGCAAATGGAAATTTCTATGTAGTTGGTTGGATGGATGGGGCAGTGAAGCTAGCAAAAAGAATTAATCCAAACCAATGGAACTATTATGATTTTCCGGATGCTCCGGATTTATGCAGAATGAGAAGTGACCCCGTGACTCCGGATGTTATACATTTTGTATATCGAACATCAGAAGGAAATATTTATTATAGAAAATTTACCAATGGGTCGTGGAGTGAAAGAAAACTAATAGCACAAGGTAAAATGGCAGATTTTGTGATAAAAAAAGATGGCAAAATTTATGCTATTCTCGGGATTGGGATAGGTAGTGATGTGTATAATTTGAAATACTATGTTTCCACGGATGAAGGTAACACATGGACTTATAAAGGAGACATTGGAAATGCGAGGATTTTTCGCTACGAAAAAACAAAAAGAGGAAGAGGACTTGCTCTTATTGATGTCGGAACTTATCCTTATGGTAAACCACATTTTCAAGGTAACGATGATTATTCTATCTCAAACACGCAATATGCAACTGCATATAACCATAATAAACACTTAGCGAGAATTCCAAATACTGAGGATTTATATGCTGTATTTTCAATGCAAACAGATTCACAGGATGTTGTTGCTGTAAGGAGTCTGGATGGTGGAGCAAATTGGGAGAATTATAAGGTTATAGGCCACGGTCTTGTTGGAACACCCTGTATATGGATTGACCCAACTTTGTATTGTGCAACATATTTATGGATTCATAAGCAAAACAATACATATAATCTTCAATATCGTAAATTTGATTATTCAACAAACACATATTCACCCATTTATAATCTTCCTTTTACTACTAATTATCAAATTGATGGCAGTTTACCAGCAATTTCAATGTGTGTGAGAAAAACAGTTGCACAAAAAGCAGGACTTTTAGCAGTTGTGACAAGAGCAACCTCTGGCTCACAGAATTGTTTGGTCTCAATTTTTTATAATCTCTTAAATAATTCAATAGTAGAAGATGCAAAAACAATAGATATCAATGCAACAAACCCCTCCATTTCCTATAGTTGGGTTGATGTTCTCAAATTTCACTGTGTTTATCAGAAGGATAATAAAATTTATTACTGTGAAAAAACAGTCGGAGGTGATTGGACACCTAGTTATCAAATTTCCAATTTAAATAAACCCGCATATAATCCCTCAATAGAAGTATATGGCGATTCCTTATATGTTGTATGGAGCGAGCCAGAAAGCAATGGAAAACATGATGTATGGAGAAGAAGGAAAAAAGTCACAGACCCTCACAATCAATGGTCTGGCCTTCAACGTGTTTCCTCAATAAATGGTGATGACTATGATTCCCGTTATCCAACAAATTCAGAATTGAAATTCACTTTATGGAATGAAGAGGACCATAATAACACAGGTGAATATGACCCATGGTTTAGATATAATGATGACCCACCCATGGTATTTTACAATACAGCAGAGCACAGTTATTTCCCGCATGGAAATAGATATCTCACAAGTTTCCATATATGGCTTTATGGTATATGGACGGAAAAAGACCATCTTTTATACAGGATTTTATCCCATAAAAGAGAATATATTCCAATAGGTGGTGAATCCTCTTATCTAACTTATTCAGGAGGAGAAAATTCTCCCTATTTAATAGAAAGGGAAGGAATTAAAGATTATGGAAATATAAGAGTTGATATAGGACAGAATTTAATTTATGAATTTCATCTTGATACAATTTACAACTATGAAGTTGAGGCAGAATTCTATTTTGAAGGAAATGGAATAAGGAAAGGGAAAATAATAACAAGCAATTTTGATTTGCCATTTGAATATAAAGGGAATGAAATAAAGAAAATAGGGTTTGAGGTTAAAAAGGAAAATCTATTTGAAGATAAACTTTATTTAACAATAAAAAATATAGCAGGACCTGAAGTTTCTCTAAAGGCATTGAATGTTTATAGATATGAAAAGGAGGAAGAAACGCCGGGTGGTGGACAGGGAAGCAAAATTTCAGGAATAAGGAATTCCATATTAAAAGTTTATCCAAACTTTGTTAAGGATAAATTCATTTTGAGTTACACAGTAAATTCTTTTTCTCCTCTTGAAATATCCCTTTATGATATCCTTGGAAGAAAGGTTTATACATTTATTAAAGAAAAAATTGTTGCACCTGGAAATTACAGGATTGAATTAAGAAAACCTGATAATCTAAAATCAGGAATATACTTTTTGAGAATGGAAACTCAAAATGAAAAACAAATTGAAAAGATCATTTTACATTAAAAACATGGGGTGGGGATCCTTTCCCCGCCCCTTAAACTTTTAAAATGAAAAAAATTATATTGTTATTTTTGTTTGTTTTAACTTTAAATTCAATGGATTTTGTTTTAATTGATACATTTAATGATGCACCTAATTTCCCTGATGCACCTGTAAAGGCGGGTGATTTAGATAATGATGGGCTTGCTGAAGTTATATTTACAGGAGAAGATTATTCCTGGTACAACTGGATTTTAATATATGAAAGATATGCTTCTGGTGGTTTTGGTCCTCCTGATACCATTCCTCTATACGAACCTTTTTCACCATGGATGGCAGGTGCATTTTATGGTTTTGTCTTTGGCGATTTTGATAATGATGGAAAAGTGGATATATTTGAAGTAACTTACAATGGAGTAAATTACATGGAATATTCTGAAATAGTTGAAGCAAAATTTACAAATTCTTATCCTGATACAATTGTATGGATGGATTCTTTGTATATCTTTAGTAATAATCCAAATCTTTTTGTATGGGTGGGAAGGTTTGATGATGACGAAAAAAAAGATATTATAGTGTATAAAACGGATGGAACATGCGACTTATTATGGTATGAAAATGAAGGTGATAACTCTTATTCTCTTGTTTTTCATAAAGATTATACTTATGATATACCTCCTGGTGGTGCTGCTCTTGGCGATTTAGACCAAGATAATCGTCCTGAAATATTTTTTGGAGAAGGTATAGGCTCTCCTACCCATCCCTTAAAAGTATTTGAATTTACTGGAAATGATTCACTTGTTCATGTAGCAGATGCTTATATTTATTTATGGGAGTCAAGTAATTTATACGATGTTGTGTTCTGTGGTGATGTTAATGGCAATGGGAAACCAGAAGTTATGATTCATGGAACCGACTTTATAGGTATGTATACTAACCGTGATAATATATGGCTCATAGAAGCAACAGGTGATAATCAATATGAACTTGTGTGGTATGACTCAATTTATACACCAGCAGATCAGGAAATGGGTTGTAGATCATCTGCAGGTGATGTAACAGGTGATGGTATTCCTGAAATCATCCTCTCTTTAACAACAGCAGTTCGGATCATTCAATATATTCCGGGTTACGGATATGCCTATATATGGCAGAAACAGTATGCATACAATACAGGAAATATATCAACAGCAGTTTATGATATTAACAACAATGGAATAAACGATGTTATTATTTCTGTTCAGCATCAGGTAGAAAATAGAGTAACATATATTTATGAGAAGGCATTTTCAATTTCAGAAAAATATTTAAAAATAACCCCTTATTTTTATGTCCTTCCAAAAATAACATCTGACAGTTTAAAAATATCTTATTTCCTGAAATCCTCAAAATCTGCTGATTTTTATATTTATAATATTTTAGGTGAAAAGGTTTATTTTAAAAAAATTAAAAAAGAAGGTGAATTTTATTTAAATTTAAAAAGATTAAAATTTGCTCCTGGAATTTATTTCTTAAGAATTTTATCACCTGAATTTAAAAAAACTGAAAAGATAATTTTCTGGAGGGAATGATGAAAAAAATGATTTCCTTTTTAATTTTAATTACAGGGTGCAGTCATAATTTTAATAATGGGAACGATTGGAAAAATTCTAAACCTGAGGGAATTATAAAAAATCAATCCGTTTCATTTTTTAATCCTTATTTAACTTCAACAAACACATTTGAAAGTTTATATATTAAGCAAATAATTGATAGTTTAGGTGGAAAATCTGTATCCTTGGCATTCAGCAATAGAGGTGTTTTAAAACTTCATTGTGTTTATGAAAAGGATAACAAAATTTATTATAGTGAGAAAATAAAAAATGGCCCATGGACTCCACCATTTATACTTTCACATCCAAATAAACCTGCATATAACCCTTCAATAGAAGTTCATGGTGATTCTTTGTATGCTGTATGGAAAGAAAATTATGATGGAAGAGAAGAACAGGAAGTATTCAGGAGAAGGAAAAAAGTAACAACACCTTATGATGCATGGTCAAACGCAGAACTTATTTCAAAAAACTTACAAAATTATGATTTCCACTAAATTTAAAAAATGAAAAAAATTTTTTTATTATTTATCATTGTTCTTAATTTAAAAGCGGTAGATTTTGTTTTGATTGATTCATTTAATGATGCACC
>JAUQPS010000111.1 GCA_030550205.1 bacterium | reverse complement strand
TTTCAAAACTAACAGCATAGAAATTAACCTTAAATCCTTAAAACCTGGAATATATATCCTGAAAGCATATAGCAAAGATAATAAGCAATTAACTTATAAGTTTATCAAAAACTAAGGGGCGATTGCCCCTTTTTATTTCTCTTTAACCTTAAAATTTTCAAACTATGAATGAAACCTATTTCATTATCTTAACAAGTATCATATATTTTTTCATTGGGGTTTTAGTGATTTTGTTTAGAAAAAATACACTTATTATGCTTATGGGTCTTGAACTTATGCTAAATTCTGCTAACTTTTTCCTTATTACTGTTGGGAACATTACAAAGAATTTGGATGGTCAAATTTTTGCTCTTCTTGTTTTAGCTATTGCTGCTGCGGAGGTTGCTCTTGGTCTTGCTATTGTAGTAAATCTATTTAGATTAAAACAAACAACAGATATTGATGAATTTTATAGTTTAAGGAGTAAATAGCCATGATGGATACTTTAATAATTTTGATACTTTTTGCTCCACTTTTGGGATTTTTAATTAATGGAATTTTTGGGAAGTTCGTTTTTAAATATGCTGGATGGATAGCGACATTTATGCTCTTTATTTCTGCTACTTGTAGTATTTTCCTCCTTACTTATACATTGAATAATAATGTAGTTTATGAAAAAATCTTTTATAGTTGGATGATTGTAGATAAGCTTAAAGTTGATTTTGGTATTCTTATTGATAATCTTTCTGCAATAATGACATTTGTTGTTTCTTTTGTATCATTTTGGATACATTTTTATTCAGTTGAATATATGAGAAAAGATGAAAGTTATGCAAGATATTTTGCTTATCTTAATTTCTTTGTTTTTGCAATGTTGTTATTAGTTCTTGCTAATAATTATGTGTTAATGTTTGTAGGATGGGAAGGAGTTGGACTTGCATCATATTTATTAATTGGATTTTGGTTTAAAAAGCAATCAGCAACAGATGCTGGTAATAAAGCATTTATAGTAAATAGAATAGGTGATGCAGGATTTTTACTTGGTATATTTACAATTTTTGCATTCTTTCAAAGTGTAAATTATTTAGAAGTTTTTAAAAATGCTCATTTAATTGATAAAAGTATTTTGTTTTTAATTGGAATTTTACTATTTATTGGAGCAACTGGAAAATCTGCTCAATTTCCATTATATACTTGGCTTCCTGATGCTATGGAAGGTCCTACGCCTGTTTCTGCCCTTATTCATGCTGCTACAATGGTAACCGCAGGTGTATATATGGTTGCAAGGTCTTCACCAATTTATATTTTATCACCAGAAGCAAGCTTTATCGTAGCTTTTATAGGAGCATTTAGTGCTATTTTGGCAGCAACAATGGCATTAGTAAATAATGATATTAAGAGAATTATTGCTTATTCTACAATTTCACAAATTGGATATATGTTCGTTGGTGTAGGAGTTGGAGCATATTGGGCAGGTATATTTCACCTATATACGCATGCTTTCTTTAAAGCTTTATTATTCCTTGGAGCGGGTTCTGTAATGCATGCTCTAAAAGATAATTTGGATATTAGATTGATGGGAGGACTTTCAAGGAAAATGAAAATTACTTGGCTAACATTTTTAATTGGAAGTTTGGCATTATCAGGTATATTTCCATTTGCAGGTTTCTTTTCAAAAGATAAAATTATTGAATATGCTTATCTTTCAAATGAAGTGATATTTTATCTTGTTCTATTTGGTGTATTTTTAACATCATTTTATATATTTAGGCTATTCTTTTTGGTATTTCATACAAAACCAAGAGATGAAAAATTATATGAGCATGCTCATGAGAGTAATTGGATTATGACTGTTCCTATGATTGTTTTAGCATTCTTATCAATAGTTTCTGGATTTGCTTATGCTTCTTTTGAAAACTCCTTAAAGTATTTACCACATGTATTATTTGATAAACATCCACATATTCCAATTCCTATAATTACACAAGCTCTTGCTGTATTTGGGATTATTTTAGCATACCTTATGTATGAAAAGCAAATTATTCCAAAAGCTATTGGTGAATTTCTTCCAATTAAATTGATTTATAAAATTTTATATGCAAGATGGGGAATTCTTTCAGATTGGTATGAATTGTTTATTTTAAGGTTTTTAAGATGGTTTTCAGATATTATTTATAAGTTTTTTGATATTTCTATAATTGATGGAATTGTTAGATTATTTGCATTTTTAAGCTTGGCTATTGGGAATGGTTTTAGGCTTTTACAAGATGGTAAGTTTAGCACATATGCTATTTTGATTATCTTGATTTTTACATTTATATTATATCTTTTAATTTTATCATAGGAGGTGGGAGATGAATGGGATTTTGAGTGTTCTTATATGGTTTCCAATAATTTTTGCTATACCTTTGTGGTTTTTTAGAAATAGAGCTCTTGTTTGGGGATATTCTATAATTATTTTGGCTTTTGAATTTTTATTAAGCCTTTTAATGTTAAGTAATTTTAAATTTCAAGATGGATTTCAATTTGTAGAAAAATATCCTTGGATTTCAAGTTTAAATATAAATTATCATCTTGGGGTAGATGGTTTAAGTTTATTAATAGTTGTTCTTATAGCATTGTTATCATTAATTGGATTGTTAGCATCGATAAATCTGATAACTCATAGAGAAAATGAGTTTGCATTTTGGTATTTGTTTTTAACAGGTTCTTTAATAGGTGTCTTTTCTTCACTTGATTTATTCTTATTTTTCATATTTTATGAATTCTCTTTAATTCCTTCATATTTTTTAATTCTAATATGGGGGGATGAGAATAGGGTTAAAGCAAGCTTTAAATTCTTAATATATACCGCCCTTGCTTCAATTCTCTTAATTGTTTCTATAATTCTTATTTATCTTCAATTTAGAACGCTTGATTATACTCAATTAATAACCCAACTTCCACTTCTTAAAGCCCCCATTATTTTATTCTTATTTATTTCATTTTCATTGGCTTTTGCTGTAAAAACTCCTATTTTTCCATTTCATGCATGGCTTCCAGATGCATATAGTAATGCTCCGACAAGTGTAGCTTTGATTATAGCAGGAATTATGGCAAAAATTGGAAGTTATGGATTTTTAAGATTTTTATTACCACTTTTTCCAGAATATGTTAAAGAATATGCTTATATATTTGCTATTTTGTCTATTATCTCAATAATATATGCTGGACTTATGGCTTATGTTCAAGATAACTTTAAGCGTTTAATTGCATATTCTTCATTTTCACATATGGGATTTATAACGCTTGGTATTTTCTCATTAAATTCATATGGTATAAATGGTTCAGCAATTCAGATATTAAATCATGGTATTTCAACAGGAGCATTATTTTTAATTGCAGGGATGATTTATGAAAGATATAAAACTAATTTAATTTCTGAGCTTGGAGGAATTGTAAAAGCAATCCCAATGTTAGTTGTTTTCTTTGGTATATTTATGTTATCTTCGGTAGGTCTTCCTGGAACAAATGGATTTGTTGGAGAATTCTTTATATTGCTTGGTGCAAGTTTGCAAAATTTTAATTGGGCAGTTTTTGGTGTAATAGGGGTTATTGTTTCTGTTATGTATTTTCTACCAGCATTTCAAAAAATTTCATACTTAGAATTGAAAGTTCCAAAAGTGAAAGATTTAGGTATAAGAGAATTTTTTATATTATTGCCTTTAGCAATTCTTGTATTTTCAATTGGAGTTTATCCAAATATGGTATTTAAATATCTTCAAAAACCTTCTGAATATGTTGTTGAAATTATAAAAAAGGGAGGTGAGAAATGAATATAATTTATTACTTTTCGCCAGAGCTTGCAGTTATAATTACATTACTTTTACTTTTGATAGTTGAAATTCTTTTTCCTAAAAAGTCCCTAATTGCCCTTTTAATATCTCTTATTGGAATTTTTATAGCAAGCTTTTTCACATTTGAACAATTATTAAATATGAATAGAGAATTTTTTACAGGGCTTTCTAATTTAGCTCAAAATCAAGATTATGTAAGGTATATTCTTACAAGTATTAGATTTGGACCAATTGAAAGGATTTTTGACTTTATATTTTTAATTGGAACACTTTTATTTGTATTGCTTTCTTATAGTTATTATAAGAATAGGGCAGGAGGAGATTATTACTTTTTGATATTTTGTGCATTATTAGGATCAATGTTAATTCAAAAGAGTGAAAATTGGGCAACATTCATTTTATCACTTGAAATCCTTTCATTTTCATTATATGCGCTTGTTGGATTTAGAAGAGATTTATTTTCATATGAAGCAGCCACTAAATATTTCTTCATAGGTGCTTTTTCAACTTCATTTTTGATTTTTGGAATTGGATTTTTATATTTAGTTTCTTATTCATTATCATTTGAAAGCTTGTTTCAATATTTCGCTTTTAAGAGTTTATTTGGTTTATTAAAAGAAAAAGAATTTTTAGCAATTCTTGGTATTGGATTTATAATAGTAGGTCTTGGTTTTAAAATATCTGCGGTTCCATTTCATTTTTGGACACCAGATGTCTTTGAAGGTTCTCCATCTCCTACTGCTGGTTATATAGCTACTGTTTCAAAAGTTGCATTATTTGCTCTTATTTTAAAATTATTCCAAGGAGTTTTAAGTGCTTATCCAAAGCTTTGGGAAGATTTAATTTTATGGATTAGTGTTTTTACTATGATTGTTGGAAATTTAACCGCACTTAGAGAAAGAAGTATTAAAAAACTTTTAGCATTTTCAACAATTGCTAATGCAGGTTATGCTTTAACTGCTATTTATTCAGGTGGTCTTGAAGGATTTAAATCAATTATCTTATTCTTGTTTATATATACTATTATGACATTTGGGGCATTTGCAATTGTTCAAATGGTATCTGAAAATAATACAGATATTGAAAATTTAAGGGGATTATATAAGAAAAGTCCATTTTTAGCAATTAGTCTTTCAATAATTATGCTTTCACTTGCTGGCGTTCCACCATTTGCAGGATTTTTTGCAAAATTTTATATTGCTTATTCAATTTTAATTGCAAATAATATAGCTCTTGCAGTATGGCTCTTTTTAAATGGTATCATTTCATATTTTTATTATTTAAGAGTAGTTTATTATGCATTTTCAGATGGTAAAAAGGAAGATATTGAATTTAAATTCTTGCCATTATTTATTGCTTCAATTTGTGTGGTTTTAGTTATATTCTTTGGAATTTATCCAGATAGTATTTTAGGCTTTATTGATAATGTTTTTAATAAGTTCATTGGAGGATAGATGGGTGTTTTTTTATTAACTTTACAGATTATATTTAGTGGAGAAGAAAAATTCTTGAAAAATATAAAACAATTAACATTTGCTGGTGAGAATGCAGAGGCATATTTTTCAAAAGATGGTAAATATATAGTTTTTCAGTCAAAGGGGGAAGGCGG
>JAUQPS010000110.1 GCA_030550205.1 bacterium | reverse complement strand
ATTCTGCAAGGCGATATTTAAAAAATGTTTCATTTTCAAGGATTAAAAGAGAACTTGAATTAATTTCCATAGAAAAAAATAGAATTTTTATGTGGCAAGATATATTAAAATTCAATTTATTTCCAAATTTATCATTTAATAACTTTGTCTTTGAGTTTGAGCGAATAATACCATATAGCAAAGAAAGTTGGATATTGTTTTACATAACATTTTTAAAATATCCAATTGAGCTAAAACATATTACAAGGCTTGAAATTTCTATTCTTGATATGTTAAAAGGAAAATTTAAAAAAATAAAAAATGAAATTTATGAAACTGCTAAGTATATATTAAAACGGAAGGGTCTTCTTTAAGCTCTAAATTATCCAAAATACTTATTTCAGGTGAAGTTTTATAAATTTTTAAATTATTTTGATTTTTTAATAAAATCATTTTGCTCTTTTCTGATATATAAAACAATCCATTTACATCATTTAAGAATCTATTTATTAAGCTTATACTAATTTTACCTTCTATTTCAGGCTCCTTATAAAATGGTAATTTCATCAATTCATATTCCCAACTTTCAATGGATAACTTTGAAATAATTAAATTTTCACTACTGAAAAATTCACTTAAAAATTTCCCAATGTTATTTAAAAATCCTTCAACTTTATCATCTTTCAAAAATAAAAATCCTTTATTTTGAATATAATATATATTTGTAGATTTGTTAAAATTTTGAAGTTCTTTTAATGTTTGAGAATATGTTTCAAGGTCATTTACTAAATACTTTAGGAGTTTTAAAAATTCCCTTTTAAATTCACTTTTCAAATCTTCCTTTTCTTCCACTTTTTCTAATAATGCTATTATAGGATTTGGATCTATCAATTCACCTTTTTTATTTTCATCTTCTGTTTTTAATGGCCTTTCAATAACTTTTCCCTTTTTCCATTTTATAAGTCTTTCTATTTCACTTTTTCCAGTTCCATATAAACTTTCTATATATAATATATTTCCATCTTTTATTGCACATCTAATTGAGCTTCCATCAGGTCCAATAAATATAAAAACTACATTTCTTTTTTCTTTAAGAGCTTTGGCAAGTTCAAGGATGAAAACTTTATCTTCCATACACTAACAATAAAAAAAATTAAGCCTAAAATTATAAAAAGGCTTTTTGAATTTATAGAAAATTTTAAAGTAGGTAAATTTAAACTTTCAAGAAACATTATTGATTTTATAAAAAATAAGTTTATAAGATGAAGAGATATCCATAGTTGTTCTATGAATGGAAAAATTAAGCATAGCATTAAGTTAATAAGAAGAAGTGTTGAAATTGGAATAGTAAATATGTTAGCAAAGAAATATAAAATTGGTGCATATGAGAAGTGATATAATAAAATTGGAGTGGTAAATAATTGGGCTGAGATGGATGATTTTAAGATATTTAATATATAATTTTCGGAATAGTTAAAAGGTGAATAAATTATTCCAAGAACTGCTAAATATGATAATTGAAAACCAATATCATATATTTCTATTGGTGAAATGAGAAGATTTATAAGAAGTGATAATCCCCAAACATTTAACATATTAACTTTCCTTTCAAATAAATTTGCAATTGAGAAAATAAGAGCAAATAAAAATGCTCTAAATGCAGATGGTATAAAGTCAAGAATTAATACATAGAAAAATATAATGATTGTGGATATTATAAAATTTAATTTTTTTGGAATGTAAAAAATGGATAAAAAGAATGAAATTATTGCAAAGATAATGCTTATGTGAAGTCCTGATATTGCAAGTAAATGATACATACCTGTTTGAGCAAAAGCATTTTTTACTTCAAATGGTATAAATTCTCTATTATTTAGAAGAAGAGCTGTTGATATGGCATAATCTTCAAATTTAAAAGCATTTTGCCTTATAAATTCATCAAGTTTTTTATAAATCACATTTTCATTTCTAACTTTTTCAAAACTTATTACAATAAAACTATCATTTTTTATATAACCAATCACTTCATATTCAGAAGGATATAAATTTGTTTTTAAAATTCCTATTCCTTCAATTGCTACAATTCCCTTACTTGGAACAATTACTTTTAATTTTAATGTATCTTTGGTTTTTATGTTAGGATATTTATAAATTTCCATTCTTAATGAGCCTAAAATAATAAATAGTGAAATAATTGCAATCCTAAAAAACATAAAATTTTTAATAGCTATACTTAAAAATAAAAAAATCATTAAAAAAACGAAACTTATCACTAATGATATTTTAATAGGTATTAGAATACCGATTGCAAAGAAAATGGAAATTATAAAAATGTTGTAAGGGAACAAGGTTTAAAAGTTTAAAAGATGTTGGACTTTAAAATTTTAATTATTCTTCTTATCCTTTCTTACTTTGAATTTAAGGCGGATAATATGGAGATTACAAGAACAGATAAAGGTTATGTTTATAAATTGAGGGGTGATGTTTTCATAAAAACAGAAAACTATGAAATTTATTCTCAAATTGGAACATATTATGAAGACCTAGGAATTTCTGAACTTTCTGGAAATGTTTTAGTAAAAGGGAAAGATTACTTTTTAAAGTCAAATTATTTAAGATATATTCAAAAGAATGATGAATTGTATTTAAGTGGAAATGTTCATCTTGAAGATTCAATAAGAATTATAAAAGCAAAGGAAGTTCATGTTAAAAATAATTTTTCAAGAGCAAAAAAGGATGTTTATATTTATTTGAAAGATAAGAAAATTGCATCGGAGGGAGATAGTGGAAATTACGATTTAAATAAAAAAGAGGGGAAAATTTTTAATGTTAAGTATATTAAAATTTTTAGGGATAGTGATACAGTTGATATTAGAACGCACTATGTAGATATATTTAAAGAAAATTTAAAGTTAAAACCTTTAATTAGCTTAAAGACTATGAAGGAATTTGCAAAAGGTGATAGTTTAACTTATGAAATGTTAAAAGATTCAGCAGAAAAAATAACAATTTATAATAATGCCTTTATATCCTGGGAAAATGGGGAAGGTAAAGCAGATACTATTATTATTTATTATAAACATTCAAAAATAGAAAATGCTCAATTTATAAATAATGCGGATGTTAAAACAAAAACACAAGAAGATTTAATAAGTGTTAAATCAAACTTGGTGAATGTTGAATTTTTTGAAAGTAAGGTTAAAAGAGTTATATGTAATGAGCTAATTGAAGGTATAAGTGAGAAAATAAAATGAAAAAGAGACTTCCAAGAATTGTGATTGTAGGTAGAGCAAATGTTGGGAAATCTACATTATTTAATAAACTTATTGAAAAGCCATTTTCTATTGTAAAAGATGAGCCTGCTATTACAAGAGATAGAATTACAAAAATTGGATATTGGCTTGATTGGAGTTTTTATTTAACAGATACAGGTGGATTATTAGATAAGAAAGAAATGGAAGTTCTATATGATAAAGTTTTAGATAGTATTAAAAAAGCAATTGAAAAAGCTGATGTAATAATATTTTTAACAGATGGGACAACTGACCCTTTACCCTTAGATTATGAGATTGCAAAAATTTTAAGAACTTATAATAAAAAAGTTTTTTTAGCAGTAAATAAATGTGATAGAAAGGACTTTTCATATTCACAATATTATGAGCTTGGATTTGATAAAGTTTATCCTATTTCTGCTGAGCATAAAATTGGTTTAAATGAGCTATTTGAAGATATAATAAGTTATTTAGAAGGTGAAGGATTTGAACCATTAAAAAGATATAAAAAATTTAAGGATAAGCCAAGAGTTGGAATTATTGGAAAAGTTAATGTGGGTAAATCTTCATTATTAAATGCTCTTGTAGGCGAAGAAGTAGCAATAGTATCTGATATTCCTGGAACTACAAGGGATTCCATTGATATTGAAACAAAAGAATTTATATTTATTGATACTGCTGGAATAAAAAGAAAATTTGAAAATGATATTGAATATTATTCATATGTAAGAACTTCAAGAAGTATTCATTATTCTGAGGTTTTAATAGCGGTTCTTGATTGCTCACAACCTATTACAAGAATAGATAAAAAAGTTGTTGGAATTGCTCAAAAAGAATATAAAGCACTTGTAATTGCTTTAAATAAATGTGATTTAATAAGTAAAAGAAATAGAGGGAAAGTTTTTGAATATTTTAAAAAAGAATTAAAATTTGCTGATTTTGCTCCTATGTTGTTTATTTCTGCAAAAACAGGTGAAAACTTAGAGCTTTTAAAAGAAACAATTAAAAGTGTTTATAAGCAGTATAATAGACAATTGAGAAAAGATGAATTACTTGATACGCTTGAAGAGGCTTTTGAATTAAATAAACCCCCTTCACGAATTTATGAAATAAAACAAGTTGGACATAAGCCACCAACTTTTAAATTTGTGGTAGAAAGGGAGTTTAAAAGTCGTTATGTAAAGTATATTGAAAGTGCATTAAGGAAAAAATTTGGTTTTCTTGGAACACCTATTAAAATTATTATGGAAACTAAATATTCTTGATTGAGAACTTTTCTATACGAATAGCCTTTTTTGTTGAAATATCAATTTCACAAAATATACCTTGAATTTGTAAATCTAAGAATGAAGGTTCTGCTTTTTGTTTAATATGGGGATATAAAAATTTATTAATTACTACTTTGTAATCTGCTCCAATTACCGAAAGATGCCCACCTGTCATTCCTATGTCAGTTATATATGCGGTTCCTTGTGGAAGAATTTTTTCATCATTTGTTTGAACATGGGTATGAGTTCCAAAAACAAGAGAATATTTACCATCCAAAAATAACCCAAGAGCGGTTTTTTCGCTTGTTGCTTCTGCATGAAAATCTAAAATGTAAATTGCCTCTTTATCTTGCTCATAAACTTCAATAGCTTTTCTAAATGGATCATCTACTCTTTGGTCCATAAATAATCTTCCAAGTAATGTTAATACTTTAATTTTTCTTTCATTATATTCAAATTCAAAAATTTTCCTTCCTGGTGTTCCTTCTGGATAATTATAAGGCACTAAAATATTGGACTTTTCAACTATTTCTAAAACTTTTTCTTCATCAAAGGCATGGTTTCCAAGCGTAATAACATCTACTCCATGAGAAATAAGTTCTTCATAAATTTTCGGTGTTAATCCCCTTCCATGAGCGGCATTTTCTGCATTTACTATAATAATTGTAGGATTATATTTTTTCCTTAGGTCAATGATATAATTTTTTAGCATGTCTCTTCCAGGTCTTCCATATATATCTCCAATTGCAAGAACTTTTAATGTTGTCATTTTTGAAATTTTAAACTTTAAATATATCAAATAGGGGCAAGAGCGCCCCTATCTTATGATAATTTTATCTTCAAAATTATTTGACTTTATAAAATAAATTCCAGATTTTAAGTTCAATTGATAATTCCCTTCTTTATATGAAATAAGCTTCTCTCCA
>JAUQPS010000109.1 GCA_030550205.1 bacterium | reverse complement strand
AATCTTGGAACTTTTCGTATTGTAATATTTGGCTCTTTTACTTGACGAATATCATATTGGGGTATTAATCTAACCGCAACAACTTTCACTGCAACCAATTTAGATGTAAAAACACTATAAGAATTATCTAAGCGAATATAAAATACACCACTTTTTGGATATTCCATTTTTGCATAATCTGTAACTACTCTACTTCCTCTCTTAAAAGAAACCCATTCTCCCCCTTTGTATTGTTCAAAAGAATAGCTTATATCAAGTCCTTGATGTAGAGTGAAAAGCGAAGGCACCATACCAAGCGCAAATGCAGTAACTGGATCACCTACAATTGCCCCAACCTGAGATAACTCTTGACCCATTCTCTTTAATCCCTCAATAGCTTCCTGACCTACACCTATCCAATATGCCCAATGTAATGTTCCTTAAGGAAGGATAACTTTAATTGTAGAAGTAGATTGTGCTCCTATTTTCGTTTGTGTATTCACTACTTCCTCCACAATAGTATCAACTTTTATTAAAACTGATTCTATCCTTGTAACGTAGGTAGTATCATAAATTGTTTCCCATTCAACTGAGGTATTAAAATTTTGAAATTCCTCTTTAGTAGGAATTCTGTGAATAGTAAATTTATAAACTTTTTGGTTAAAAAGACTTGTATTTTTAAATGAAAAAACATAAACTGCATTTTTCTCAACGAATATAGACTTATTCTCTACTGTCCGGGTTGCCATTGAACTAAAAATAACACTTGAAGGATATTTTTTAATGCTTACTTCACTTATATCATTTCCTGACTTTACCCAAGCATTAAAAATAATAGTATCTCCTTCTGCAAACTTATAGTAAAATTCTTTCTCCTCCCCTGGTGAAATTGAAAAAGTTATATCAGCAACAATCTGAGCTTTTGGATTAAGAGATAACCCTTCGGAAATACCATATATAAAAATCAAAGTGCCTATTATAGAAATCTTAATTTTTAAGCTTCTGATTATCCACCTCATAATGTTTTAAAATTTTAAAGTATTATGATAGCCTTTATCACAAACTTACCTACACCTCAAAAAAATTATCTTTTTAATTTATTACATAAAGAACTTAAAGGTAATATTTTATTTTTCTTTTCTGCTCTTAAAAGTGAAAAAAGAAAAGGATGGGAAAAGTATTTAAGAGATATTCATTTTCCATATGAAGTTATTGAAAATAAGACATTTATAAATCCACTTTCAAAAGACTTTGCCACAATTTCAATTATAAAGAAATTTCCTGATTTTAGAAAATTTAAGATAGTTATAATTAGTGGAGGATTGAATATATTAGAATTTTCAATAGCAAAAAGGCTATTAGAATTAAAAATTCCATATATTGTTTGGACTGAAAGTTTTAATTTAACAGAAAATGTTCCTATTTTTTTACCTATTAGATATTTTTTTAGAAAATTTTTATTTAAGAATGCTATTGCAGTAGTATGCGGAAGCAATATGTCTTTAAAACATGTTAAAAGCTTTGGTGTAAGAAATGCTATATTAAATTATTCAACATTTGATATTTATAAGTTTGATTTTCATAAAGTTCATAAAGGAAGTTTTTTGAATATATTATTTGTAGGGAGGTTAATTGAAAGAAAAAGAGTATTTGATATTTTAAGAGCTCTAAAAAATGTTGAAAATTATAAGTTTGATATAATAGGAAGTGGTCCTTTACTTGAAAAACTAAAAAAATTTTCAAAAGAAAATAATTTGGTAGTTAATTTTTTAGGAGATATTGAATATGAAGAAATGCCTGAAATTTATAAAAATTATGACATTTTAATTTTGCCTTCTAAAAATGAAGTTTTTGGATATGTTGTAATTGAAGCAATTATGTCTTCTGTTGTTCCTATTGTATCAAATCAAGTGGGAGCAAAAGACTTTGTAAGAGAAAATTTTCAAATTAAAGTTGGGGATATTAACTCTTTAAGGGAAAAAATTTTAATGTTAAGGGATGAAAATTTAAGAAATGAGCTTATTAGTTATTCAAAGAATTTAGTTTTAAATTATGCAAAACCTGAAATATGGGTTAAAAAATTTATAGACTTAATTTCTTAACATCTTTAATCACATCAATTTTAAATTTTTTAGCACGCTCTAAAACTTTTTTTGAACGCACAAAGGATGTAATAATTATCCTTCTGTTTATAACTTTTTTAAATTTTCTTTCATATAAATCAACTTTTTTTCCAAATAAAAGAATATCACCTTCACTTAATGTTGATTTAATTTCTATTGCATAAGTCTTACCATTTGATATTAATAAGTCTATTTCAATTGTTGTAGGATATGAAAATACATAACCTTCATCATCATAAAATTCCACTTTTTCAACTTTATAGCCAATATCTTCAAGTATGTTTTTTATTCCTCCAATAAATGACCTTTCTGTCTTTATTCCCCATCTTGAACCAAACTCACTTAATTTGTCATCTATATATTTCTTTAAATCTTTAAAACCCGTCTCAACCCTTTGCTCTAGTTTATCCATTCTTTCATTACTTTCTTTAATTGCTTGTCTTAATTCATCAATTGCTTGTGTTAAATTATTTACTCTTTCAGTAAGTTCAATTAAAGCCTTTTCTAATCTATCAATTCTTTCACCTTGTTCTTTTGTTATTTGTCTTAATTCATTCACTGCTTGTGTTAATTCCATTACTGCTTTTTCTAATTTCTCTATTCTTTCTCCATGTTCCTTTGTTATTTGTCTTAATTCATTCACTGCTTGTCTTAATTCCATTACTGCTTGTGTTAAACTATTTACTCTTTCAGTTAGTTCAATTAAGGCTTTTTCTAATCTATCAATCCTTTCACCTTGTTCTTTTGTTATTTGCCTTAATTCATTTACTGCCTGTGTTAGTTCCATTACAGCTTTTTCTAATTTTTCTATTCTTTCACTATGCTCTTTACTTACTTCTCTTAATTCACTAACTGCTTGTGCTAAAATATTTACTCTTTGAGTAAGTTCAGTTAAAATTCTCTCCAATTTTTCAAACCTTTCATTATGGGCTCTATTCCCTTCCCTAATTATATCCCACAACTCTTGTATCATCCTCCTATTTTGCTCAATTTCTTCCTTTATTATGATTTCTACAATTTCCCTTATAGAATCTCTATATTCTTCTGGAAGTCTTTCTAATATCTTGTTTATTTTTTCTATCATAATTGAAAATTTTAAAGCTATTTAATCGGCAATTGGTGAATACCAAAGAATAAGTTTTTTATTTTTTACAATATAAACTTCTGGAAAATCTAATTCACAAATCATTGGAAGTTTATAAATTCTTAAATTCTCAAAATTCAAAGTTGTATCTAAACCCTTTATATAAATTCCATCACTTAAATCTAATTTTATTTCATATCCCTCAAACTTATAATTGAGTTTATTATAAATCTCGCTTTTTAAATTCCTTGCCAAAAATTTTATTCTAAAATTCTCATTCTTTTCTAAATCACTTACTATTTTTAAGGCTTTTGAAAAGCTATTTTCGTTGTAATAAATTTTAGCAAGTTTATATCTTAAAATACTACGATAAAAATCAACTTTCTTAATATCATAATAATGAAAAAAATACGAATAATTTTTATAAAATAGCTTATCCGCCAATTTGTTCAAAGCAAGTTTATCTTTTGCATTTATAAACTCTTTGTAAAATTCTATTTTAAAAATTTGCTCTTTAAATTCTCCTTGGGATTTTAAGCAAAACTTCAAATAGTTTAAAAGCTTATTATTTCTTTTAATTAAAAAGCTATCTTTCCCATCAAGACAAGATATATAAATAAAATCGTAATTTTTAAAATCTTTTAAAAGAATATTTTCAAAAAAACTTAAACTTAAATTTTCACCATTTGATATATGAACAAAGCAATTTTTAAATCCTATAAACAAGTGTAACAGGACCGTCATTTATTATTTCTACTTCCATATAAGCTTGAAATTCTCCAAATTTTATATTTTGATAATGTTTTAAAAATTCTTGCTTTAACTTTTCAAAAAATTCTCTTGCTTTTTCAACTTCAAGTGCTCTATCAAATGAAGGTCTATTACCTTTTTCAAGAGAACCTGCAATTGTAAAGTTAGATACCAATAACAATTGGCCAGAAATATCTTTTAAAGATAAATTCATTTTATTATTCTCATCTTCAAATACCCTTAAATTTAATATCTTGTTTATAAATTTTTCAAATTTTTCAAAATTATCTTCTTTTTCAAATGCTACAAAAACAACTAATCCCCTTTCTATCTCTGTATTAGGAAGATTTCTTATTTCCGCCTTCTTTACTCTCTGAATTACCGCTATCATCCTTTGAAGCTTTTCTAAATTCTCTCAATGCATCACCCATACTTTTGGCAAGCTTTGGTAATTTATCCGCTCCAAAGAGGATTAGGATTATAATCAGAATTATTATTAACTCTTGGGCACCAAAATGCATATGAAAATTTTAAAGGGGCAAGCGCCCCTATTTAACAACTATCTTATAACTTTTATCCCTTAATCTCATTACATAAACACCACTATTTGGAATTCTAAAAACTAATTGCTGACCATTTATATAATATGTCCATAGTTTCTTTCCAGATACATCAAAAATATCAAGTTTATCGTTTATATTTCTATTTAAAATAAATTTTACCTCTTTTCCTTTCACTTCAATTTTGGCATTAATTTCAAGTTTTTCTGGGATGTCAACAGGAGTTATAGGTAGGCATAAAGTCGTATCAATGTTTGATGTATTGTAATATACATAAAGACCATAGGTAAAAGTCGTAGTGTCAGTAACACCATTCAACCCTGCTATAATATCAGGTTTTTTATCATTGTTTATATAACTTACAGCAACACCATAAACCTTATAACTTCCAAGTTCTATAGTATGATAGGTCCAACTATTATTTGGAAAATTGTTCTCTAACCAACCAACGCCACCGTTACCGTAACCAGATGCCCACACAATATCATAGTCTCCATCACAATCCAAGTCTGCAATAGTAACTTCGCACTCCCTAAATTCGTAGTTGTTACCCATAGGTAAGACCTGTGGTGAAAATGTAGGTATATTTCCACCATTATTGTAAAAGACATAAATGGCACTATAGTAACCAGTGTCATTTGCAGCTCTACAAGTAACAATATCTATTTTAGCATCCTTATTTAAATCAGCAGTTGCTATACCATGCCACCTTGCTATTGTGTTACTTATCTCAATCGGCGGGGTCCAATAACCCAGATTAAGCTTATAGTATAACCAATTAGCAGCATTAAAGTTTGAAGCTCCACAAACAACATCTTGTGTCCCATCACCATTTAGGTCAGCAATCGAAAGTCCTTCTCTACAAACACTATCTAGAGTATATAGTGAATTCGTTAAAAAGTTATATTTGAATAGTTTACTACTAACTTCATCCGTATATAATATTTCTGCACCAGGTCCAGCATCTACATTCCTAACTGCTATGTGATTTGGAAACCCTCCACCTTGTCCTATCTGCTGCTCT
>JAUQPS010000108.1 GCA_030550205.1 bacterium | reverse complement strand
GTGATGTAGAAATTATAAATTTAAAAAATTATAATTTACCAGAAGGTTGGAAAAAAGATGAATATGGTTGGATTAATTATTATGATGAAAATAAACCAAATAAACTTGAATTTAATATAAAAGCAAAAAATTTTATTAAAATACTTGTAGGTCATGGTCAGTATAATGGAGCATTTATAGTTAAAATTGATACTATTGAAAGATATATTGAACCTTATAGTGATAATGGTTTTGTAAAATGGCATTCTGTTTATTTAGATAGACATATCTTAATTTCACCAGAAAGTAAAGAAGCGATATTAAAAGTAAGTGATATTAAAAATTTTAATATAAAAGGTTATGATTATGAATTGCTTGATAATGATAAAATTTTAATAAAAAACCTAAAAGTTGATTATTTTAAAGTTTTTTTAAATTCACTTTTGGTTATTATCTATACCTTTATTCTTTCAATTGTTTTAACTTTTTCAAATTCTTTGTTTTTAAGATATTTTTCAATTGTTTTTACTATATTATTTATTTACTTTTTGGCTTATTTTCCTGGATTGTATTTTTGTGATCCGGTAGATCAAGTTCTTCAAGCAATTAAAGTATATCCATGTGAAGACTGGCAAACACCATTTCATACACTTACTTTTTTAATCGTTCTAAAATTATTTAATCATATTGGATTTTATATTTTAATTCAAATAATTTTTGCTTCCATTTTATTTGCTTGGATATTAAGTAAGTTAAAATTAAAAAATTTAGAATTATACTTAATTTTAATATTTGCTTTTCCATTAACAGGCTTAGTATTAAATAATGCTTGGAAAGATACTTACTTTTCACTATCTTTAATTTGGCTATCGTTTTTGTTATACTTTGCTTATAATGATAAGAATTATCTAAAAAACAATCTAAACTTAATAGCATTTATTATCTCGCTTTCTTTTGTAATGCTCTTTAGATATAATGGAATCCCAATCGTGATAATTACTTTAATTATTATGTTGTTTTTATTTAAAGAACAGTTTAAAAAAGTTTTACTAATAACTTTAATAATTTTGGGTATTTATTTTATTTCAAACTTTTTATTTTATAAACTTTTGAAATTTTCAAAAACAGCGTTTAAGTATCAAAAGGATTTTCTTGTTATTTCTGAATATGTAATTAATAATTTCCCATTTAGTAATGAAGAAAAAAGAATAATTGAGGAATTTTTAAGTTTTGAACATATTAAGCAAAAATATGTTTGTGAATCGACAGTGCCTTTGTTTTGGGCTCAAGAAGAAAAGTTACCTAAGCTAAAACAAAATGGTCCAAAAATTAGAAAAATTTTAATAAGAGCAATTTCAAAAGATATAAGACCTTTTATAAATCATACTATATGTTCATCCTTATATTTATGGTATCCATTTAAAAAATCGTTTTTTATGGGTTATACTTATGAAGAGTACATATGTGGTAAGGAAGTATACATAGTAGGATTAGAAAGAAATATGAAAATACCCCAAATTAGAGAAATCATTCAAATAATAACAGATTGGCTATTAAAATTAACTCCAATTTTATTTAACATATCCATTTACAATTGGTTCATATTTTTAGTTTTTCTTTTAATTCCAAAATTTAGGTTTTTGATTTTACTCGGGTTATTGAATATTATTATTTTAATAATTTTAACACCATCTGACCATTTTAGATTTGGTATACCATCTTATCTCTTATCCCTTATACTTTTACTAATTTTTATAAACCATCTTAGAAACAAGAATTCCAATCTCAAATATAATAACAAGTGGTAGAGCTAATAACAACATACTAAATGCGTCAACAGTAGGAGTTATAATTGCAGCTATTATAAAAATCAATAAAATTATCAATCTTCTATGCTTTGAATAAATCCTTGGATGAACAATTTTAAAAGCGGATAAAATAGTCATAACAATCGGAATTTGAAATAAGAAACCAAATGATAATGTCATAAATAATAAAAAATTTAAATAATCATCCGCTCTAATTAATGCTTTTAAATTTTCAGTAGAAAAACTCATTAAAAATTTTATTCCAATTGGAGTAATTATAAAAATTGAAAGAAAACACCCCAAATAAAATAAAATTAAAGAAGATAATGTTCCAGTTAAAATAATTTTTTTTTCATTTTCAAATAATGCAGGTTCAATGAACTTCCAAAATTGATATATAATAAATGGGAAAGACAAAAACACTGAACACAAAAGTGATAATTTTAATTTTACATTAAATGCTTCAAGTGGTGAAAAAAAATATAAATTTCCTACTGGTTTTGAAATAAAACTTAAAATATAATCAGAAAATATAAAGCACAAAACAAAACTTGGTATTAAAAATAAAATAATATAAATTAACCTTCTTCTTAATTCCGCTATATGGTCCCAAAATGTTTGTTCTTTCATAAAATCCTTTCTATGCTTGCTCCAATACTATTTAATTTAATTTCAATATCCTCATAACCCCTATCAATATGCTCTATATTTTCAATAATTGTAGTTCCTTCTGCTATAAGTCCAGCTAATACTAAACTTGCGCTTGCCCTTAAATCTGTTGCATTTACAATAGCGGAAGTTAATTTTTCAACCCCTCTTATTATTGCTATATTATCATTAATTTTAATATCTGCGGACATTCTCATTAATTCATAAGCATGAGCAAATCTATTAGGATATATATTTTCTTTTATAATACTTGTGCCATCAGCTATTGAAAGTAATGTCATAAATTGAGCTTGCATATCAGTTGGAAATCCAGGAAATGGATATGTTTGAATTTCAATAGGTTTAGGTTTTTTAACTCCTTTTACTAAAATTGAATCATTATAAATTTTTAAGTTAATTCCTGCTTCTAATAATTTATCAATAACAGGTCCAATGTGTTCTATAATCACATTTTTTACAAGGATCTCATTATTCTCAAAACTACCTGCTACTAAGAAAGTTCCAGCCTCAATTCTATCCGGTATAATTTCATATTCATCAATTTCTAATTTATCTACACCTTCAATAACAATTTCATCAAAACCAGCTCCCTTTATCTTAGCCCCTGCTTTATTTAAAAAGTTTGCTAAATCTACAACTTCCGGTTCAAGGGCACAATTTGAAATAATTACTTTTTTGCCTTTTAATAAACTTGATGTGATAATTAAATGGATTGTAGTTCCTACACTTTTAAATGGAAGTTGAATATATGCATCTTTAAAACTATCTACATGAGCAATAATATTTCCATGTTCAATTTTTATGTTAGCTCCAAGTTTTTTTAAACCTTCAATATGAAAATCAATTGGTCTTGGTCCAAATGAGCATCCCCCAGGCATATATACAATAGCTTTTCCAAATTTTACTAATAAAGGTCCTAAAACATAGATACTTGCTCTCATTTTACTAATTAATTCATAAGGAGCTTGATATTTATTTATATCCCTTGGATCAATTTCAATAACATTTTTTGATATTTTATGAACTTTTGCCCCAAGATATTTTAATAATTCTGACATAGTTCTAATATCTTCAACATCTGGAACATTTTTTAAAATTACAGGTTTGTTTAATAATATACAGGCAGGCATTATTGCAAGGGCAGAATTCTTTGCTCCACTAATATGAATTTCTCCCTTTAATACTCTTTGTCCTTCAATTTTAAATTTCATAAGCTTTAAAATTTTAAAGTGATTGTTAGTGTAGAAAAAGCAATAGAAGAGGTAAAAAATGGTAATTTATTAATTATTGTAGATGATGAAGATAGAGAAAATGAAGGAGATTTTTTTATTCCAGCACAAATTGTAAAACCAGAGCATATTAACTTTATGGCAAGGGTAGGAGGAGGACTTGTATGTATATCTATAAATTATGATAGATTTAATGAGCTTGAATTAAATGTTCCAATAGAAAATACATCTAAATTTTTAACCCCTTTTGGCTATCCAATTGATTACAAAGATGTTAAGACGGGAACATCTGCTTATGAAAGAGCTTTAACTGCGAGGATGGTTTGCGATATAACAAAAAAAGCCAATGATTTCATAAAACCTGGTCATCTATATACTCTTCAAAGTAGAAAAGGGGGTGTTCTTGAAAGGGCAGGACATACTGAAGCAAGTGTTGATATTTCAAAATTGGCAAATTTTTATCCAGCAGGTGTAATTTGTGAAATTATGGATGATAATGGCACTATGGCAAGATTGCCAAAACTTAAAGAAATAGCTCAAAATTATAATATAAAAATTGTGATGATAAGGGATTTAATAGCGTATAGATTCAAAATGGAAAAAATTGTTTTTAGGATTTTTGAAAAAGATGTAAAAACGGAATTTGGTGAATTTAAATTATACGCTTATAAAGATATTTATAATAAAATTCATTATGTTCTTGAAAAACCTACAAAAAATGAAATTAAATATGTTAGAGTTCATAAAAGGTATATATTCGCAGATGAGCTTTTAATTATTGATGATGTAAATTATGGTAAAAGAAGGCGCTCATTTGAAATTATATCAAAGAATGGAGGAGCTTTTGTATATTTAGATTTTGATGATAGTATTACTGAAAAGGACCATATATTTAGAAATTATGGAATTGGTGCCCAAATTATAAAGGATTTAGGATATGAAAAAATTATTGTAATAACACCAAATCCTATGGAATATAAAGGAATTGAGGGTTTTGGAATTGAAATTGTAGATTTTATTTTTTAGGACTAGCTTTAAACTTTTAAGTGTTGAGAAGAACAAAAATTGTAGCAACATTTGGACCATCTTGTAAAAATGAAGAAGTTATAAAAAAACTTTTAAAAGCTGGTGTTAATGTATTCAGATTTAATTTCAGTCATTCTCATTCAAGAGAACATATTGAAAATGCTAAAATGGTCAGAGAAATATCAAAAGAAATGGGAATTAAAGTGGCATTTTTACAAGATTTGGCTGGTCCTAAAATTAGAATTGGAAAAATTAAAAATAATAAAGCTATACTAAAAGCTGACCAAACATTTATTTTAACAACAGAGGAAATTGAAGGAAATGATGAAATTGTTTCTGTTAATTTTAAGGAAATTACAAATTATGTTCAAAAAAATGATATTATACTAATAGCAGAAGGAACCATTGTTTTAAAAGTCTTAGAGGTTAGAGATAATGAAATAATCACAAAGGTTATAAAGGGAGGTGAAATTTCATCCAATAAAGGTTTAAATTTACCTTTTAAAGAGATTGATGTTTCTGCATTAACTGAGAAAGATTTGGAAGATATAAAAGAGGGATTAAAGTTTGGATTCGATTATATAGCGGTTTCGTTTGTTCAAAAACCATCAGATATTGAACTTGTTAGATATTATTTAAGGAAATTTGGTTCTCTTTCAAAAATTATTGCTAAAATTGAAAAACCTTCTGCAGTTATGCGCATTGAAGAGATTATAAATGTTAGTGATGGAATCATGATTGCAAGAGGCGATTTAGGTATAGAATTTCCTATTGAAGAATTACCTATTATTCAAAAGAAATTTATAAAACTTTGTATTCAAAAAGGAAAGCCTGTTA
>JAUQPS010000018.1 GCA_030550205.1 bacterium | reverse complement strand
GATACTTTAAGACCTTATAAGGTTATGAAATTGAATATATCAAATTTTGAAATGGAAGAAGTTTTTAGAGAAGATAATGAAAGTTATGAAGTTTCTCTTTATAAATCAAAAGATGAAAAATTTTTATTTATAGTAGTTCATTCACTTGATACAACAGAAATATGGTTTTTAGATGAAAATTTCAATTTAAAATTATTTAAGGAAAGGAAAAAGAATATTAGATATTTTCTTGAGCATAATGGTGGATATTTTTATATTTTAACAAATGAGTTTGATGAAAATTTTGGTATTTATAAGTGTAATACTAAAAACTTTGAAGAAATTGAAGAAATTATTAAACCAAGAAGAAATATAAAAATTAACAATTTTGAAATGTTTGAAAAATTTATGGCAATTCATCAAACAGATATTGAAAATGCAATAGATAAAATTAGTATTTTTGATTTTGAAAAAAATGAATGTTATGATATTGAATTTCCAGATGAAGTTTATGTAGTTAATTTTATTGATAATTATGAGTTTGATAGTGAATTTGTGAGATTGGAATATGAAAGTTTAATCCAACCAAGAACAATTTATGATTATGATGTAAAAAGCAAGAGCTTAATTTTAAGAAAACAGGAGAAAGTTAATAATTTTAATAAGGAGTTTTATAAGATGGAAAGATTATTTGTGGATGGAATACCAATAACACTTGCTTATAAAAAAGAGCTATTTAAGAAAGATGGTTCAAATGTTTTATGGGCTTATGGATATGGAGCTTATGGAGTTTCCATAAAACCATATTTTAGTATTGAAAAATTAAGCATTTTAGATAGAGGTATTGTTTATGCTATTATTCATGTAAGGGGTGGGGGTGAGAAGGGAGAGAGATGGCATAAGGAGGGAAAACTTCTTAATAAGAAAAATACAATTTTTGATTTTATAAAAGCCTGTGAATTTTTAATTAAAAATAAATATACATCAGAAGGTAAAATTATTGTAGAAGGGGCAAGTGCAGGTGGTATCCTTGTTGGTGGAGTAATTAATCAAAGACCTGAATTATTTAAATTAGCAATTGCAGAAGTTCCTTTTGTAGATGTTCTAAATACTATGCTTGATCCAAACTTACCTTTAACTATTCTTGAATATGATGAATGGGGAAATCCAGAAATTGAAGAATTTTATTATTATATAAAAAGTTATTCACCTTATGATAATATAAAAGAGCAAAACTATCCACATATTTTAGCAATATCAGGATTTAATGATCAGAGGGTTAGATATTGGGAGCCTTTAAAATGGATAGCAAAATTGAGGGAACTTAATAAAAGTGATAGTATTATTTGTATTAAAATTCATTTGGATGCAGGACATTATGTTGGTGAAGATAGGTATAGGATTTTAAGGAATAAAGCTTTTATTATAGCTTTTGCTTTGCATTTAATTTGAAAAGTTTTTTTATAATTATTGATTTTGAAAACCTGTTTATAAAAAGCACAATAAATAACTATAATATTTTGTTATTTTCAGAAGAGAAATTGAAATTTTTAAATAATCTTCCTTCAATTTACTTTGAAGATTTTTGGGGTGTTATAATAACACATCTAAAAATATATAAAATAGATAATTTGTATGTTTTATATCGTGGAGAACAAAAAATTGAAGTAGTATTGGAAAGTTATTTTGAAAACAATTTAAAATTTTTGGATTTTAGTTATTTTGGAGTTATTTTAGATTTAGAAAGAAATAGACTTGTTGTTTTTGGAAGTTTTTTCTTTTATAAGCAAAAATATAAAGATAGTTATTTTATATTTTCAGATTTTGAGCTGTTTTATAAGCTTTCAGAAATTACTATAAATGAAAATGATGCAAGAAACTTTATAAAATTTGGAAAGTTTGATATTATTGAGTGTGAAAATAAAATTCTTACTTTTGATTTTAAAAATAAACAATTTATGTTTGAAGATATGATAATAAAAAGAAAAAAAATTAAAAAACATTTTAAAATTCAGAAATTACCAGAGAAATTTTATTATTTGCTTGATATTAAAGATTTTATTATATTTGAGCATTATAAGTTTCAAAAATTACCAATAAAAGCAATTTCGCTTTATCAACTTGAAAATTTATATAATATGAGTTTTGAGCTTGACTTTGAAAAGGAAATAATAACAGATGTTCATTTAAGAAGCTTAATTAATTATAATTTTGAAGAGTTTTATAAGGCTTATAAGTTTTTTAATTTAAAAAATTGGTTATTGGATTTTATCTTCAATCCCATTGTTATTTATAGAGCTTTCATTTTGTATAGTATTATTAGGAACTTTCGGCTCTGATATTACATACCATTCTTTATTTTCAGTAATGTCAATAATTTCATATTTAAAATCATCATATTTAATTTTAAAATATCCTTTTAATGCATTTATTTCAACAATTTCACCAATACCATTTGGAGTTTTTACTTTTGCTCCCATTTTTGGAAGTTTATTATATATACTATCATAAAAATCAAGCTCATAAACAAGACAACAAAACAATCTTCCGCAAGAACCCGTTAATCTTTCTGGACCTGTAAAAAGAAATTGCCTTCTTGCCATATCAAGTGTTACAGAAGGTAATTTTCCTTTTAAAAATGTTTTACAACAAGCTATAAGCCCACAAGGTTCAAGCCATCCAAATTGACTTGTAAAATCCCTTGCTCCAATCTGCTTAAATTCAACTCTAACATGTAATAATTTCGCAAATTTAGAGCCAAGTAAATGTAAATTCAATTTTTTATCTGAAATATAATCAACTTTTAGAACTCCCTTTTCAACATCTATTTCCATATTTGCAAATTTTACATTTTCATAACCCATCTCCCAAACAATTCCTTTTATCATATTTCTCATTACCTTAATAATACTATCTTTATGAGCCCTTCTATATGAGACTATTTTCTTTATTTGGCTTGAAACTTTTTGATTTATACCCCTAACTTTTACAAGTTTTTCATTTTCTTCATCTTCCAATTTTACCCATAAAAATTCTCCAAGCTTGAAATTATCAAACTTTGGATAAATATAACTTTCTGCTTCTTCTGAACCAATTACAGAAACATCAAGTGTTTTTATATTTCCTTCCATCCTTCAATTATCTCCCATATATAATTTTTAATTTTTTCTTTAACAATTGAAAAATATTCTTTTGCTTTTTCTAATTCCAAGTTCGAAAAATCTATCTCATTTTTATCTATCAATATACTTCTTGGATTTGGATAAGCTGTTATCCCAGAAGTTATTTTATAAGCTTTAAAACTACCTTTAATTTCATTTAAAGCTTTTGGGTATGAATAAATTAACATTGAAATTTCATCTATACCCGCATGTCCCTTTTGCTCTTTAAAATAATCAATATCTTTTACAACTTCCCACCAATCAATTATTGCTATTTTTAAATTGTAATTTTTATGTGCTTTATAAGAAACTTCTTTTAAAGCATTTGTATTTCCAGAATGTCCATTAAATATAAAAACTTCTTTAAAACCATTCTTATAACAGCTTTTTAAAACATCATAAATTAATAATTTAAATGTTTTTTCAGAAATTCCCATAGAGCCAATATAAAAATCAAGAGACTTATTTATACCATAACTAATAGTAGGAAGAATAATAGCATTAAATTCATTTGATAACTCTTCTGATAATTTAAATGGAATATAATTATCTGTGCCAAGGGGTGCTGGACCATGTGCTTCAATTGTTCCAACAGGCAAAAAAGCTCTTTCAATTTTTAAACCTTTCAATTTAAAATAAGAAATAGATTGAAGATGCATAAGAATGTAAATTTTAAAGCATGTTATAAAGTTTTTGAAATTTCTATATCAACTTTTAAAGGAACTTTTAAATTTATGACATTTTCCATAATTTCTTTAATTTGCTTACTATGCTCTTTCGCTAAATCTTCATCAACTTCAAATACAAGCTCATCATGGATTTGTAAGATGGGGTTAAAATATAAGGTTTTAATCATAGCAATTTTCATAATATCACTTGCAGAACCTTGAACAGGTGCATTTATACATATTCTCTCCCATGCTTCTCTTATTACTTTGTTGGGACTGTTTATTCCTAATTTTGGAATTATTCTTCTTCTATTTAATATCGTTTTTACATAACCTTTTTCTATTGCAAATAATTTTGTTTTTTCAATCCATTCTTTGACACCCTTATAATGCTCAAAATAATTTCTTATAAATTCCTCAGCCAATTTTTGATCAATATTTAGTTGTTTAGAAAGCCCATAAGGACTTACACCATATATTATAGCAAAATTCACAGTTTTCCCTATTCTTCTTTCATCTTCATTAATCTCATCTTTTGAAAATATTATTCTTGATGTTAATGTATGAACATCAAAGTCATTTAGATATGCATAAATTAAATTTTCATCTTCACTTAAATGTGCTAAAACTCTCAATTCAATTTGTGAATAATCCGCTTTTATAAAAATTTTCCCTTCATCTGATATAAAAGCTTTTCTAATTTTTTTGCCAAGTTCAGATTTAATAGGTATTGTTTGTATATTTGGATTATAAGCAGAAATTCTACCTGTTGCTGTTCCCCTTTGATTGTATTTTGGATAAATTCTATTTGTAGCAGGATTTACAAGTGAAATAATGCTATCAATGTATGTTGTTTTTAATTTAAATAATTCCCTATATTCTAAAATTTTTTTAGCAATAGGATGAATTTTACTGAGCTCAATTAATGTTTCTGTATCTGTTGAATAGCCAGTTTTTGTTTTTTTAATAGGTTTAAGTTTTAATTTGTTAAATAATACTTCTGATAATTGTTTTGGTGAATTTATATTAAATTTTACATTTGCAAGTTCATAAATCTCCTTTTCAATCTCCTTTAAATTCATTTCAAACTCCTTTGAAAGTTCTCTTAAATAATGAATATCAACTTTAATCCCCTTTTCCTCCATATTACAAATTACTTTTGAAACAGGTATTTCAATTTCTTTAAGTAATTTCTCCATTTCTAACTCCCTCATTTTGTTTTCTAAATCATCCTTTAATAAATAAACTACTCTTAATTTTTGTGCTACTATTTGCTCCTTATCTAAGGTTAAAATTTTTTCACCAAGATATTTTAATAAAATATATTCAATAGGTTCTATATTGCTTTTATTTGATGCAAAATCAGGGTCAATTAAATAATCTGCCAAAATTAAGTCAAATCCAATTTCTTTTACTCCATTTTTAAACATCGTCTTACTATCAAATACTACAAAAACTTTATTTAAATCCTCGTCTTTTAACAACCTTTTATAAATAACTCCATCCTTAATTTTATAAATATAATTTCCATAAATTTCAACAATATCAAAATCTTCTATTTCAAAATCACTTTCCAAAATTTCTAACTTTTGAGCAGGTTTTGAGAAATCTTCCATAAACTTATAAAATTCCAAATATCTTAAAATTTCAAATAATTTTTTTCTATTCGGTTCTCTAATTTTTAGCTCTTCTTCATTAACTTCTAAATCTAAAATTTTTAATTTAAAAAGCTCTTCTCTTCTTTTTATAATTTCATCCTTTTGTTTTTGAATTTCAATAGAAATGCTGATTGGTAATTTATCCAAATTTTCAATAATATTTTCAAGGCTTCCATAAGTATTTATTAGCTCTATTGCCCTTTTTTGTCCAATTCCTTTTACACCCTCTATATTATCTGCAGCATCACCTACAAGTGTTAAATAATCTGGAATATATTTAGGTTCAACCGAAAATTTTTCAATAACTTTTTCCCTCGTATATAAAATATCACTTCTTGTATCATAAACAAAAACATTATTTCCAACAAGTTGTAATAAATCCTTATCTGAACTTATAATATAAATTCTATCAAAATTGTCTTTTAATTTAAAAACTAAGGTTGCTATTACATCATCTGCTTCATAACCTTCAACTTCAAATATCTTATAATTTAAAGCACTTACCAATTGCTTAATTCTAATTAAACTTAATGTTAATTCATCTGGCATTTTAGGTCTTTGAATTTTATATTCCTTATAATGAACTTCTCTTTTACTTTTTCCTTTATCAAAACAAATTCCTATATAATTACTTTTTGTTTCTTTTAAAACTCTTAAAATTGAATTTAGAAAACCAAATTCCGCAGAAGTATTCTCTCCCGCTGAATTAAATAATGGATTTTCTTTAAATACAAAAAATGAGCGATAAGCAATAGAATTAGCATCAAATAAACTAAGAACTTTCATATTCTTCCAAGCATTTTATTTATTCTTAATCTCCAAACCATAAGAGCTGCTTCAAGTATAATTTTTTTTGACATTTTTGAATTTCCACTTCTTCTTTCATAAAAAACAATAGGAATTTCTGTTACTTTAAATTTTTTATTATAAATTTTAAAGTGAATTTCAATTTGAAATGCATAACCATTTGATTTAATTTTATCTAAATCAATAGATTTTAATGCAGAAACTCTTATTGCTTTAAAACCTGATGTTAAATCTTTAATTGGAACACCTGTTATAATCCTTGCATATAAATTTGCAAAATATGACAATAATAATCTCTTCATAGGCCAGTTTATAACATTAACCCCCTCAATATATCTTGAACCAATTACTAAATCATAGCCTTCTTGAATTTTCTGTATCAACCTTAATAAATCAGAAGGTTGATGTGAAAAATCTGCATCCATTTCAACTACAACATCATAATTGTTTAAAATAGCCCATTTAAATCCTTCTACATAAGCGGTTCCTAAACCAAATTTCCCCGCTCTTTTTATAAGGAAAACTCTATTATCATTCTTTGAAATTTCTTCTACTACCTCATATGTTTTATCGGGTGAATTATCATCTACTATTAAGATATTAGCTTGGGGAATAACTTTGAAAATTTCATAAATTAAAGGTTTTATATTTTCTCTCTCATTATAAGTAGGAATAATAATTAATATGCGCATTATAGTAGTTTTTCAATCGGAACATATTCTAAATCAAATGCTTCTGCCACTGCTGGATATGTAATATATCCCTTATATGTATTTACACCTTTCCTTAATGAAATATCATTTATTATTGCATCTGGCCATTTTAATTCCACTAGTTTTATAATATATTTTATTGTTGCATTTGTTAAAGCAAATGTAGATGTTCTTGGAACTGCACCTGGCATATTTGCTACACAATAATGAATAACATTATCAACTTTATAAACAGGGTCCTTATGGGTTGTTGGTCTTGAAGTGTCAGAAGAACCTCCTTGGTCTATCGCAACATCTACAAAAACTGCTCCATCCTTCATTTCTCTTAAAATATCCCTTGTTATAATTTTTGGTGCTTTTGCGCCATGTATCAAAACTCCACTTATTAAAAGATCCGCATCCTTTATCACTTCCCTTATATTATAACTACTTGAATATAATGTTTTTACATTTTTCGGCATAATTTCACTTAAATACCTTAATCTATCAATATTTATATCTAAAACATAAACATCCGCTCCCATACCTGCTGCTACAAATGCTGCATTTGTTCCAACAGTTCCACCACCTACAATTACAACTTTCGCAGGTGGAACACCAGGAACACCCCCAAGCAAAACCCCCCTTCCTCCAAATGGTTTTTCAAGATATTTTGCACCTTCTTGAACAGCCATTTTACCAGCAATTTCACTCATAGGCTTTAATAATGGTAATTCTCCATTTACTTCAACAGTTTCATAAGCAATACCAATAACCTTCTTTTCTAACAGTTTTTTAGTTAATTTTTCATCTGCTGCTAAATGTAAAAAAGTAAATAAAATTAAATTTTCTCTTAAATACTCATATTCTTCTTCTTGGGGTTCTTTAACCTTTACAATAATATCACTATTTTCATAAACTTCCTTTAAACTATCTACAATTTTTGCTCCCGCTTTCTCATAATCTTCATTACTTATACCACTTCCCATACCAGCATCTTTCTGAACATAAACAACACATCCTCTTTTAACAAGTTCTTCAACACCAGAAGGGGTTAAAGCTACTCTATATTCTTCTGTTTTTATCTCTTTTGGAACACCAATGCGCATAGTTTTAAAATTTTAAAGCAGATTATACTTTAAAATTTTAATACTATGATTTTCTTTATTTTTAATTTGACACTTTATTATAATGAGAATGTTATAAAGAAGCTTCCAATTATATTTGAAGAAGGCTATCCAATACTACCTTATGATTTTAGGCTTATTGAAATTCCACATAATGCCCAAAATGTAAAAATTAAAACTATAAGCACTACAAAAACACTTTATAAAACAAATGTTATTTTAGAATATAATGATAAATTCCAATATATTGATGAAACAGGAAATTTAAAAACAATTCAAATCCCAAGAATTAATATAGGAAATAAATTTCCTACCAGTCCTGTTGAAATAAAAAATGTTGGCTATATGCGAGATAAAAAATATGCTCTTGTCTTTATATATCCATTAACTTATGAAAATGGGAACTTATATTTAAATCAAAACATAAACTTTGAAATTGAATATGAATTATCCCAAACAACTTATAATATAAAACCATTACCTGATAGTATTGATTATCTCATTTTAACAATAAGTCAATTTAAAGAGCCTTTTGATTCGATTGCACAACTTTCAAGAATAAGAGGTTATAGAACAATTGTATTTTATGTAGATTCTATAAAAGATAATCCTGAAAAAATCAGAAATTTAATAATTTGGGCATATAGAACACTTGGTATTAAATATGTATTAATAGGTGCGGATGCAACAATAATTAAACCTTGGCGATTTCAATTGAGATTTTATGAAAGTGATCAAAATTTACCAACTGGTCCTGATGTTCATACAGATTATCCATATTCTGCATTAGATGGAGATTATAAAAATAATATAAGATGGAATCTTGGAGATAGTATTATTGATGCTATACCAGATGTCGGAATAGCAAGATTGCCTGCTACTAACACTTATGATGTTTTTAATTATTATTATAAATTAAAAGATTGGACATTTAACTTTTCTGGTAATACAGGAGCTTTTGCATGTCTTGAAAGTGAAATACAATATGGTTATTTTGGGGGATATTGTAGTCAAATTGTTCAGTCTTCAAATATGCCAAGAATTATAGAACTATATGAACCTTATTTCAATGGAAATTTAACACCTCAGATTTTATTTGATTCCTTAAACTTGAATAAACCTCAATTTTTCTTCTATATTGGACATGCAAATGGATTTATAATAGCATCAAGCTATGCTAATCCTTCAATTTATGTTTATACCACGGATTTTTATAATTTATCTTCAAATTATAATGCTCCATATATTGCAATGTTTGGAGGATGTTGGACAGGAGATTTAGAGCACATAGCAATTTTAAAGAATATACTATTAATGCCAGGTAGAGGTGCTATATTCTCAATAGGTGCAAGCAAACTTGACAATACAGGAAGTGAAACTGCAAGAGGAAAGAATTTCTTTTATGCTTTTAATAGCTTTAATGCCAAAAATCTTGGTGATGCTTATATTACAATGGCAATAGCATTTTCAAGCTCTTTATTTAGCGTATATTCAAAATTAAATATGTTTGGAGACCCTACTATTGAGCCTTATTTAAATGGCAAAAATTATATATCTGCAAATCATCCTTCATCATTTTCAGATTCACTTGTAATAAACACAATTCCGAATGCAAGAGTATTACTTTATGATGGTGAATTTTATGCTTATACATTATCTGATAATAATGGAAGAGCGGTTTTAAGATATTCAAATAGTTCTCCAAAAACATTATTATTATCTATTTCAAAGCCAAGTTATGTTCCATATTATAGTTATATAAATTATTATCCTTCAAATGTTGTTTTAGATAGTATTAGCTTAAATGCAGATTATATAGTTCCTTCAAACTCATACGATATTAAATTCTATCTTACAAATATAAGCTCAAATAATATAAATACAGAACTTAAAGTAAAATTTACAAATGCTAATCCTGACAGCATTGTTCAAAATTTAAGCTTTAATCCAAGTGAAAGCAAAACTATCAATTCAAACATTACAATAAGACCAAATGCTAAAAATTTAATTATTAAAATCTATTTAGATAATAAACTTATAAGAAGCTTTTCTTATTCTGTTGAACCTGTTAAGTTAAAACTTGTAGGAGTTAGATGGGAAACTGATAGTATATTATTTGATATTTATAATGCCTCAAATGTTCCTGTTTATAATATAAAAATGGAATTTCCACAATTTTCTATATTTAAAATGATTGATTCAATACCTTCAAATTCAAATACGAACTATACAACAAAACTTCCAAGAGTATCAAATAATCCAGTTTTCATTTTAGCTTATAACTCAAAACAAGATACTTATAATTTAAACTTTCAATTTCCACTTTTAGAACCAACTTTTTATTTATTCCCCCATAGAGAAGGCATACTAATAAAATTTGATACAACCGATAATAGCTCTGTATTTTATAAAATTTATAGGTCCGATAATCCTAATGGAAATTATAAGTTTATAGCAATAACAAATCAGTTTTCAAAAGTTTATCTAGATATTGTAGATAGCTTTAAAGTATATTATTATAAAATTTCAAGGATTGATAGTTATTACAATGAAGGAAAAATTTCAAACTATAAAGCACAATCAAAAAATCCTAATTATAGTATTTATAAACCAACATATTTACCACAACAAGGCGAAGCTCCTGTTCTTATTGGAAAGTTTGATAAGAATGACCCAAATAAACAAATATTTATGATTTCACCTATTTTGGCAAGTTTTTATAATTATCAAGGAATTCCATTAAATAACTATCCAAAAGAATTGTGGTTTAGGGGATTATCAGGAGCAGTAGGAGATATAGATGGAGACGGTGAAGATGAAGCAATAGTATCCGCTATGAAAGATGGTAAAGGTTTTATTTTATCATTTAAATTAAATAAATTAGATACAATTTTTATGTCTGATTTTTGGGGTGATGTTTCAATTTATAATAAGGGTTTAATTTTAGCAAACTTTGTTGGAGATAGCTTACCTGAAATTGCTCTTAAAACTTATTATTCAGATGGATCAAATCATCCTCAAAGAATTATTATAATAGACCCAAGAACAAAAGCAATTATAAATGAATTTAAATACTTTAAAGGGAATTTTTCCGTAAATTGGGATATTTCTGCAAGTGATTTTGATAATGATAGTTTGTATGAGATTGTATTTCTTGATTCTTTGGCACTTTTACATATTAAAAAATATAATGGTCAAGAATTAAATAACTTTCCAATAGACTTAAAGCCATATCTACCTTATCAAGATTTAAATAATTATCCGATTGGTCAATTTTCAAGCGTTATATACGTAACTCAAAATAAAATTATTTGTGGATTAAACCAAGTAGGGAATTTATTAATTTTTGTTATAAATGCAAATAATGGAAATATAGAGCTTGTGTTAAATGTGAATTCATTTATAGGTGGTAACCCAATAGGTGAATTTGGTTTGTCACTTGGTAATGTTGATAATGATAATATACCTGAGATAGTATTATTAACAAGTCATAATTATTATCCTTCAAGGCGAATATTTGTAATTAAGTTAAATAGCCAATTATTAGCACAGTTTGTAGGTCCAGATAAAGACTGGACATGGTATTCGCCAGTTTCTATTGCAGATTTAGGAAATGATAATAATATAGATTTAATAGTTAGTCTTCCAAGAAGAATATTTTTATTGACATATAAAAATAATAGTTTAATTGAGTATCCTGGAAGCCCTATAATTTTAGCAGATGATACACTACCTGAGGGCTTCCCATATTATAGTCCAATTTTTGAAGATATAAATAACGATAATATTCCAGAAATGTTTATTTTACAACATTCACATCCCTTATATTCATTTAATGTTGGACAAGTTGGAAAAATTGAATGGAATGGAAATAGGGCTAACTTTAGAAATACTGCAGAATATGGAGATAAAACAACACAAAGCGCAGAAGAAATCCAAAATACATTTGTAAAATTTAATTATAAGTATTTTTCAATTGAATTTAACTTGAATAAAATGCAGGAATATAAATTAAGAATTTTTGATGTTTCTGGAAGGGTTGTTTATGATCAAAAGAGTTATATAAAAGGAAAAGGGTATTTGGATTTAAAGAATGTGAATCTAAGAAATGGGGTTTATATTGTTGATTTTAGGACAGATGGCTTTAAGAAAAGATGGAAAGTTTTAAAGAGATAGTTAATTTTTATAAAGATAATATAATTTCGCTATATCTTTATGGAAGTTATGCAGTAGGAGATGAAGTTGAAGGTATATCAGATTATAACTTATTTTTAGTTTTAAACGATTATAAATTTAGCAAGGAATTATCCTTAAAATATCCTCCATTTATATTTACTGAAAGTGAGTTGTTAAGTTCAATTGATACATTTCCTATTGAAATTCTTGATATTAAGGAAAGGGGAAAACTATTATATGGAAGAGATATATTAAAAGATATTGAGATTGATAAAAATTATTTAAGAAATCAAATTGAAAGAGAGTTAAAGCAGAAAATTATAAATTTTAGAAGGGCTTTGAACTTTGAAAACAAGAATTTATTAATTTTTATGATAATGACATATAAATCATTAACTTCAATTTTAAGAGCAATTTTACACTTAAACAATTTGAACAAGCCCTTAAAAAGGATTTTTATATATTATGAAATATCAAAACTTTTTGATGTAAATTATAAAATGTTTTTGGATATAGAAGAATGTTTGATGGATAAATTAAAGAATTTGAATAGTTTAGAGCCTTATGTATTTGAATTTTATAAATTTTTAGAGAAGTTGAGTAAGAAATATGCTTAAAATTCTTTGAGAAACTTTATCATCCCATAATGGAATATCTTCTCCTTTCTTAAATTTTCCTTCCATAATCTCATTAAAAAATTTCAAAATTTTTTCTCTACTATCTCCTACTAAAACATTTGTTCCCTTTTCAATAGTGATAGGTCTTTCGGTATTTTCTCTAAGGGTTAAGCAAGGTATTTTTAAATAAGTAGTTTCTTCTTGAATGCCTCCTGAATCTGTCATCACAAATGCTGAAAATTTCATAAGTGTTATAAAATCTAAGTATCTTAAAGGCTTTGTAATTATAAAATTTTTAAAACTTTTAAAATTTAATTCTTTTAAGTTATTTAATGTTCTTGGATGAGCAGGAAAAATTATTTTTATACTTTTTGCTATTTCACTTACAATATCTAAAATTTTCCTTAGTTTTTCGATATTATCAACATTAGAAGGTCTATGAAGAGTTAATAAAGCAAATGATTTTTCACTAATTGAAAATTCATTACTTAATTTATCAAATCTATTTTCTATTTTTTTTAATCCTTCTATTAGGCTTTCAATCATTATATTTCCAACTAAATGTATGGATTTTAAATTTACACCTTCCCTTATTAAATTTTGGACACCTGATGGCTCACTTACAAAATGCAAATGTGAAATTCTATCTGTTAAAATTCTATTTATTTCTTCTGGCATAGACATATCAAAACTCCTTAATCCCGCTTCTACATGAGCAATTTTTATATTTCTTTTAATAGCAGTTAAACTTGCTGATACTGTTGAATTTACATCTCCAAATACAAATATCCAATCTGGTTTATCCTCATCAAATAATTCATCTAATTTTATCATAATTTTTGCAGTTTGCCTTGCATGACTATCAGAACCTACATTTAAATAATAATCTGGTTGTGGGATTTCAAAATCTTCAAAAAAAACTCTATCTAATTCATAGTCATAATGTTGTCCTGTATGAACAATTTTGATGATAAAACTTTTCTCTTTTTTAAAAGTTTTATATAACGGTGCTAATTTTACAAAATTTGGTCTTGCTCCTACTATCAGAAATATCTTCACTTCTTCTTCTTATGTCTCATCTTCTTTCTTCTCTTCTTGAATTTGTGTCTCTTTATCTTTTTTAATTTTCTCTTTCTTCCGCAAGGCATATTTCCACCTCCTTTATTTTATTTTTAGATATTTTGAAGGTTTAAACTTAACAACAAGTCTTTCAGGTATTATAATCTCTTTTCCAGTTTTTATAATTCTTCCCTTTTTTGGTCTTCTTTTGACAACCCGAAAACTTCCAAAACCCCTTATTTCTATCTTTTCTCTGTTAAGTAAAGCACTTTTCATCTCTTCAAAAAGTGCATCTACAATAACCGCAACATCCTTTTGCGGTATTCCTGTCCTTGAAGATATCTTTCTTACAAGGTCTATTCTACGCATAATGAAAATTTTAAAGCTAAAAAATATATGCTTTAAACTTTTAAAAACTTATGAAAGTCGCTATTGGTTCAGACCATAGAGGTTATAAATTAAAGGAAATCATTAAGAATTATTTAAAAGAAATAAATGTTAATTTTGAAGATTTTGGAGTATTTTCAGAAGATAGTGCTGATTATCCTGATGTATCAATAAAAGTTGCAGAAAGTGTTTCAAAGGGTTTATATAATTATGGAATTTTGATTTGTTCAACAGGTCAAGGAACAAGTATAACCGCTAATAAAGTTAAAAATATAAGATCTGCTCTTTGTATAAATCCCACATTTGCAAGATTAGCAAGAGAACATAATGATGCTAATATTATTTCTCTACCTGCAGATTTTATCAATATAGAAGATGCTAAAACAACAGTTTTAGTTTTTTTAAATACGAAATTTCTTGGAGGAAGACATGAAAGGAGAGTAAATAAAATTAAAATGTATGAAGGAGGTGAATATGAAAACTTATAAATATATAATTTTCTCATTTCTTTTTGCTTGTGGAGGTGAGAAAATAGACTGGGCAAAGGCAAGTATAGAAGATGCTTACAGACCATATGGTATTGAGAAAGGATATATAGAATATAAATATACAGGTGAAGAAGAAGGTAAGGAAACGCTTGTATTTAAGGATTGGGGGCATTGGCAATTAAGAATTAAAGAAACTCAATCTCAAAATGTCCCAAGAAAACGATTTGAATTAATAACACCAAGTGAAATAGTAAATTATCAATATAGTTGTAAGTGTGTAGAATATAAAATAGTTAAGGATGGAGAAGAAAATAAAGGTATTTATTATTATGATACATTAAAAGGAGAATATGTTCCTGGAAATCCTTATTGCATAAAGCAAAGAAGAGAAATTAAAGAAGTAAGTGGAATAAAGCAATTAGTATGTGTTGAATATGATTGGGAGGGTTCAATAAGACCAAATGCTATGTATTATGTTTTATCTACAATATGGGATACAGCATCACCAAAAACAAGACAAAAACTTGGACCACTTATGAAACAATTTGCAAAAGAAATGTCCATTGGATTTTTATATGCTTCTGCCATTGTAGAAATGCCAACAAAAAAAGATATAGCGGGTAAGAAAGCGACATTCTATAAAGTTCAAAATAAAGATATAAGATTGTTTTTATGGAAAGATATTATACTTGGAAGTGAAGTAATAAGTGAGACAGGTAAGAAAATTATAGTAGAAGCATTAAAGGTAGATGAAAATCCCAAAATCACAGATGAAACATTTAAGATACCTGCGGATTTTCCACCACCTGTAAAATACGATACCGCATCATTTATATTTAAAAAAGAAAAGAACTTAGCAGAACAACTCGTAAATATCTACCTTTCTGAAAAGATGGGCGCAAAATAGAAGTTGGATGTTGCAAGAATAAAAAGTTTAATTTTAAAAAATTATAAGCTTTTTGTTATAAATATCCTAGTCTTTTTAGGAATTTCAATAATTTTAACATTATCCGAAAAAACATATAAAACATATATTTCTGAAATTAAGATATTTAGTGAGCCTGTTCAAACTGAAAGTAAAACACTTTTACCTTATTTATATACTTATTCCCCTGAAGAGCAAGGCACATATTCTATAATTGCTGATATTATGAGCAGGGATTTAATAGAAGGTTTTATAAAGAAATATAACTACAATTTTAAAATAATTTCAAAAGAACCCAAAAATATGGAAATTTATAGTATTGTTATAAATAAGCCATTAAAAGAAAGGGAAATTTATAAAGTTAAAACAAATTTAAGTGGGGATATACAAATTAAAAGCAATATCAATGGAACAGTAGAAATATTAGCTTTAAACTCATATGAAGCATTTGAGAATTTTTCAAGAATTTTAGAAATTCGCACTTATACCTTAGATGATATTATACAAAGCAGAAGACAGGGTAATATCTTAAATTTAGCAGAATCAAAATTTAAAATTATTTCAATTTCTCTATCTTCATCTGAACCATTTATAAACGAAATTGCAAGAAACTTTAAAAATTACTTAATTGAATATAATTTAAATAAGAAAATAAGTCGCTTTAAAAATAGTAAAGAATTTATAAGTAAGCAACTTGAAAATTATTTAGCAGAATTAGATAATTTAAATTATAAGTTAAGGACAATGCAAACTTCTAATAATATCTTTTTAGATGATAAAAATCCACTTTCACAAGAGCTTTTGGATATTAAGAAAAAGCAAGCATCGTTATTACTTGAAATCCAATCATTAAATGATTGGTTAAAAAATTCAAAGGATGAAAATGAAATTGTTACATCAGACCCTTTTATCCAAAATGCCATTAAAAACTTAATTTTATTTAAAGATACTTTGAATTTACTACTTGTGAAATATGGAAACAATAGCAATGAATATATAGCTTTATATAATACTTATAAAAAACTTAAAGATGAGCTCAGTCAAAAAATCAATGAAAGAATAAAGAACTTACAATCTCAACTTAATTTGTTAAAGAAGAGTGAGCAAAAATTGAGAAGTGAAATTAATTCAAACTTTGAAATGGAAAAAGAAGCTATAAGTATTTTACAAAGAAAAAAAGCAATTGAAGATATTATAACATTACTTTTTCAGAGAATGGAAGAAATAAAAATTCAAGAATCAGAAATAATTCCTGATTTTAAGATATTGGAATTTACTGAAAAACCTTATGTAAAAGTAAAAGGAAGAAATTGGACAAGAAATATATTATTTGGTATACTATTTTCTTTATTCTTATCCATTATGCTTATTCTCATAAGCGAATATAGTTCAAGTAGTATAAAGGATCTCGATGATTTAGGTCTAAAACTGAATATATTTAAAGCTTATATTGTTCCAGAAATAACAGATGAAAGTTATATTCCTTTTAATATATTAAAAGAAAAGGACTATAAAAAAATTTTGGAAGGACACGTATATTTGGAGAGTTTTAGAATTGTGGTATTAGAAAACGACTTATATAATAATAACAACTTTTTTGGAGTTACAAGTTCTATTCAAGGGGAAGGTAAGAGTTTTATTTCAATAAATTTATCTAGTACAATTGCAATGATGAATAAAAAAGTTGTTATTGTAGATTGTGATATAAGGAAAGGTGATATAACTAAATTAACTGGTAAGGAAGAATTAGGTTTATCAGATATATTTAGTTTAAAGAATTTTGAAGATATTATTTATCCGTATCTTGAAAATTTATATGTTGTTCCAAAGGGTTTAACATTTATTGACCCAATTGCGATATTTTCAAGTAAGTTATTTGATGAATTTTTAATATTCTTAAAGAGTAAATTTGATGTAGTAGTTTTGGATTTGCCACCTGTTTTAAGAGTAGCAGAAACATATTTAATATTAGAAAGACTAAATTATCTGATATTTGTTATAAAACTAAATTATTCACCCTTAGGAATTATAAAAGATGCTTTACTTAGAATACCAAAAGAAAAAATAAAAGTCTATATTGCAAATGGACTTGATTTAAGTTCTAATTATGGTTATAAACAAAAGTATTATTATAGATTAAAATGAGAGCACTTATATTAAGTGGTGGTTCAAATAAAGGAGCTATTCAGGTAGGAGCAATGAGAGCATTATTAGAGGAGAATATAAATTTTGATTTAGTAATAGGAGTTTCTATTGGAGCATTAAATGGAATATATTTTTCTTATAAGCCAACTCTACAAGGTATAAATGAGCTTGAAAGAATTTGGTTAAATGTAAAGAAAGAAGATATATTTGGAAATATTAGAATATCTGCAATTATGAATTTGCTTAGAAATAAGGAAAGTGTTTTTTCAAATGAAAAATTTAGAGAATTTATAATAAGAGTTTCACCTGTTAGAACGTTTTCTGAATTAAAACTAAAATGCTATATCATTGCATTGGATATTATGACAGGTAAGGAATATATATTTGGTAAAAATAAATATGAAAGTATTGTGGATGCGATATTATCTTCAACCGCTCTTCCTCCTTATTTTCCACCTTATTCTTATAAAGGTATGAAACTTGTTGATGGTGGATTTTATAGTAATTTACCATATAAAATTGCAATTGATGAAGGAGCTAAGGAGATTTGGGCTTTACATATAAAGGGAAAACGACAAGATTTTAAAAAACTAAAAATTATAGGAATTTTAAATGCCTCCATAGATTATTTATTAACTTCAAAAATAAGAGAGCAAGAAAATTTTATATCTTCCAAAAAAGTAAAAATTCACTATATACCATTAGAATGTCATTTTGATTTATCTATTTTTAACTTTTCACAAACAAGAAAATTAATAGATTTAGGTTATGAAATTACAAAAAGTTATTTATCCCAACACAAAACAAAGGAAGGGATAATTGATAAAATAAAAAGCTTTTTTAAAAAATGAAATTTCTCTTATTTTTCTTCATCTTATTTTCTCCCCTAATAAGATGGCTTATCTTTAATTTGAAAGTAAATTTTGTTATAAAGCATATTATATGGACTTGCTTTAAGTGGCTTTTGACAATTTTTATTATTTTAAGTTATAAACTACCTTTTGATATTTCCTTTGAAAGTTTTATTTATGGAATTTTTATTTTTTTAGGTAGTGTTCTTTACTTTTTCTTTTCAAGCTTTCTATTTAAATTTAAAATTTTTGATGGATTAAAGGAAATTTATAATTTACCTTTAATTTTTCGCATTTTAGGGGGAATTAGTGCAGGAATAACAGAAGAAATTATATATAGGGGATTTTTGGTTTTGTTTATAAATGAATTTTTAAATAATTTATTTTTATCATGTTTTTTTTCACTTTTGATTTTTGGGATATTTCATATACCTTTGTGGGGTTTTATTGCTTCTACTCAAATTTCAATCTGGTCAATTATTTTATATTCTTATTTCTTAATAAAGGGAGAAATTTTTGCATTAATAATTGCTCATAGTTTAAATGATATATTCTTCTTCCTTAAAACACCCCTTACAAATAAATTCCTTATCAAACAAAGATAAAGCACTTCTTGGAATCCTCCTTAAAACTTTTTTATGACTCTCCTTATGAATTTTATTATCTTCTGAAAATCCATAAATTTCAAATTTCTTTTGAAATTTCATTTCTTCATAAATTTCTTTTAATAACAAAGCATCAATTTCCATATATGGACTTTCACTTACAATTAATCCTTTTACATCAAATTCAATCAAAACTTTTATAAAATCATAATAATTCATATCACTTTCCTTTTCCCACAAATTAACATGTTTTTTCTCACCCTTTAAATCATAAATAATGCCAGAATAATGAATATGAATATCATTAATAAGCTCACTTGGAAATTTTTTAAATAATTCTACAAGTTCTTTATAGTTATTATACTTTCCATTTTCCCTTGCATGTAAATGAGCAATATCTATACAAGGTTTAACATTTTCTATTTCCATCAAATCTAAAACTTCATCAATACTTCCATATTGTGAAGGTTTTCCCATTGTTTCTGGCCTAAGAATTACATCAATTTTCTTTTCTTTTAATATATTACTAATTTCCTTTATTCTTTCTTTTATTTTTTTATGAACAATTTTAGGCTCTTGTGATTGGTAATATCCTGGATGAAATACGATATTTTTAGCTCCTGCTAAATAACCTATTATTGCTGAATCAATTATAAATTTATATGAATTTTTTAACTTTTCTTTCTCATCTGTTGCTAAATTTATATAATAAGGGGCATGAACAGAAAGAAATAAATTATGTTTTTTTGAAAATTCATATACTTCTTTTGCTTTATCCTCCTTCATTTTAACTCCTCTTACAAACTCCAATTCCATACCATCTAAATTTAGTTCTAAAATCCTTTTAAGACCACTAATTGTATCAGTTTTTTTTGAACTAATTGGAACACCTGCTGTTAAAAATTTAAGCATTAGGAAATTTTAAAGGTTTAGTAAAACACTCATAACAAAATTGATTACTATTTTTGCCAACAACATCTTTTAACTGCTCCATAGATAAATATCTTAAACTATCAACATTTAAAAATTCTCTAAGCTCTTCCAAATCCATTCTATTTGCTATTAATTCTTCTCTTGAAGGTATATCTATACCATATAAGCATACATTTACAATGGGTGGAGATGCTATACGAAAATGGATTTCCCTTGCATTATTTTCCCTTAGTAATTTTATAATTTCTCTTGAAGTATTACCCCTTACAATAGAATCATCAATAAGGGCAATTCTCTTATTTTCAATAATCTCCCTAATAGGAAATAACTTATTTCTTACTGTTTCCCTTCTTGATTTATTATCAGGTTGTATAAAACTTCTTCCAGAATAGTGATTTCTAATTAATCCAAGCTCTAAGGGTTTATTTAATGTTTGAGCATAACCAATAGCACTTGCTAATCCCGAATCTGGAACAGGTATAACTATATCAATTTCTTTATCTTCAACTAATGCTAATCTTTTACCACACTCCTTTCTAAAACTATAAACTTGATAATTAAACAACTTACTATCTGGTCTTGCAAAATATATAAGTTCAAATATACAAAATCTATGCTCTTTTGAAAATCCAAATGTATCTTTTATAATTTCATCATTCTCAATAGTATAAATTTCACCTGGTTTTACTTCAATAATTTCTTCAATAAATTCAAACTGCCTTAAAGCACAATCCTCAGAAGCAAAAATATAAAAATTTTCACTAATACCCAAAAATAAAGGTCTATAACCATATATATCTCTAAATGCAATAAGTTTATTACCATTTAGCATAATCATAGAATAAGCAAGTGGAATAATGCTTGATGTTTTTACTAAATCAAATTTTAATTTTACAAATAATTGCAAAAATACTTCACTATCAGAATTTGTAGAAAATATAGAACCCTCTTCTTCCAATTGCTTTCTTATAATCTCTGCATTTGGTATATTTCCATTATGAACAAGTGCAAGCCAAGAGTTTTTATAATAATAAGTGATAGGTTGAACATTTCTTATACTTGCCTTTGTTCCTGATGTTGAATATCTTGTATGAGCAATAGCAATTTTTCCATCTATATTACTTATACTTGAAAAAACTTCATTTACAAGTCCAATCCCCTTATGAACAAATAAATCATTTCCATTTAAAATACAAACACCAGCAGATTCTTGTCCTCTATGTTGTAAAGAAAATAGAACTTTCCTTGTAATATCCAAAATATTATAATTACTTTCCTTTCTCTTATAAACTCCTACGATTCCACACATCTAACTGCTCCTTATATAAACTTTCTAAATCCCAATTTTCCATCTCATCCCTTAATTTAAAAATTTCTTCATCTTTCCCAAAATAAGCATAATCTATAAAAAATTTAAATGTAATAGGCATTTTTTCTCTAAAAATTTTTGCAATTTTCCTAGCATACATTCTAATTTCATATTGTGCATTAATATCCGCTCTTAAACTTAAAAAATTCATTAAACTTCTTGCATTTACAGTCCAATAAAATTGGGTATATGTTGAAAGTGGTAAAATAATCCTTGCTAATTCCCTTGCTACTCCTTCACTTAAAAGCTTATTATAAAATTTTTTAATAATTTCATATAATTCTAAAATCTCATTTTTTAAATTTTCTGAATTTTCAACCGCTTCTTCAATACTTGCTTGTTTATTATCTTTTGCCTGTTTTCTAAAAAATTCTGGAATATAAAACTCATCTTTATATTCTACATATCTTAAAGATATTTCATTAAAACTTCCAATTCTATGTCTAAACCACTGCCTTGCTACAAAAATAGGACATTTTATATGAAATTTAAATACAGAATGCTCAAAAGGTGTTTCATGTCTATTTTTTAATAAATATTCAATTAATTTAATATCTTGTTTTGGTCCTTTACTCTCTTGACCAAACGAAACCCTTGCAGATTGAACAACAGAAAAATCTCCCCCCATAAAATCAACAAGTCTTATAAAACCATTATCAAGAACCTTTTCCATATATTGATAATTTTAAAACCCATCTTTTCAAAGCAATTAAGAAAATTAAAAATACGATTGAAATATAAATTGAAAGCACAAAAACATTTAAATAATCATTAAAAATAACTCTTTGAGCTATTTCAATTGAAGGAATTGTAGGTGGTAAATTATTATTTAAAATAGCTTGTTTAAGATAATTTGCATGAGCTAAAAATCCAATTTGTGGATTTGGATGAAATATCTTTTGAAGTCCCCCATACGATGTATTAAAAACAACAAAAAGCATAGGAATAGCGGTTATAAAAGCATATTTAAATTTATTACGATTTATAATATATGTTGTAGCGGTTATAAGAGCTAAGCTTGCAAGCAATTGATTTGCAATACCAAAAATAGGCCAAAATGTTTTAATACCTCCATATGGATCTACAACTCCAGCATATAAAAAATATCCCCATAATGATACTGTTATAAATGTCGCAATGGATGACGATAAAAATGAAGAATAGTTTGATAAAGGTTTTATAAATCTACCAAAAAGGTCATGAAATATATATCTTCCAATCCTTGTTCCAGCATCAATTGTTGTTAAAATAAAAAGAGCTTCAAATAATATAACAAAGTGATAAAAGAAAGCTAAAAGATGTTTTCCAAATATATCAGAAAATATAAGAGCCATACCAATTGCTAAACTTGGTGCTCCTCCTGTTCTTGAAAGAATAGTTTTCTCTTCAATGGCTTTTGATAAATTTTCAATATCTTCTGGAGTTATTTTAAATCCCCAACTATTTATTTTATTAACTGCACTTTCAATAGTTTTTCCAATTTCAGAAGAAGGAGAATTTATTGCAAAGTAAATACCAGGTTCCATTGTAACAGCAGCAATTAAAGCCATTATTGCTACAAATGATTCCATAAGCATTCCAGTATATCCTACAAATCTTGCATCTGTTTCTTTATCAAGTAATTTTGGAGTTGTTCCTGATGATACAAGGGAATGAAAACCAGATATTGCACCACAAGCAATAGTTATAAATAAAAATGGAAATAAATCCCCTTTCCAAACAGGACCATTACCATTTATAAATTGTGTAATAGCAGGCATCTTAATATCAGGAAGAACAAAAAATATCCCAATTGCTAAAATAATGACTGTTCCAATTTTTAAGAATGTGCTTAAATAATCTCTTGGTGCAAGCAATAACCAAATTGGTAAAATTGATGCAATAGCCCCATATAAAATTAAACCAATAGCAATTTGAACCTCTGAAAATGTAAATAATTTTGATAAATTTGGATCAAGGGCAATATACCTTCCAACAATTAAACTAATTATAAGAGCAATTATTCCAAAAATACTTGGAGTAATTACAGAGCCTGGTTTAATTTTCCACATCCAAATACCCATTATCATTGCTATAGGGATAGTCATAAGTATAGTAAATGTGCCCCAAGGACTTTCAAATAATGCTTTTACTACAACAAGTGCTAAAACTGCCATTAAAATAATTAAAATAGAATAAATTCCAATAAGTGCTAAAAAACCTGCAAATTTTCCAAGCTCATCAGATATTATTTCTCCAAGCGATTTTGCATCTTTCCTTGTAGATATTATTAAAATTACCATATCTTGGACTGCACCTGCTAATATAACCCCAAATACTATCCACATTGTAGAAGGTAAATAACCCATTTGAGCTGCTAATACAGGACCAACTAAGGGTCCTGCGCCACTAATTGCTGCAAAGTGATGTCCCAAAACTACAAATTTATTAGTAGGAACAAAATCATAACCATTATTAAATTTATGAGCGGGTGTTATATTATTATCATTCAACTGAAAAACCTTATTTGCAATAAATTTACTATAATACCTATATCCAATATAATAACTTGAAAGGGCTAAAATTAAAATCCAAACTGCCGAAATTGTTTCACCCCTATGTAGAGCTAATGTAAGAAGTGAAAAGAAAATTAAAGATGAAAGGATTAAAGGTATTATGAACTTCTTCATATGCTAATTTTTAAAATTGGGCATATAACTTCTTCAATTGTAATGCCCCCATGCATAATATAATTTTCATATTGTTTTGTAAATTTATGCTCATCTGATTTAAATACAAAATATCCATAACCATCAGCTATTCCTAACCTTTCTGAAATTTTAGGAAGTCCATATTCTTCTAAATCCTTTATTAAATATCCATCCTTACTCATAAACCTAAGGCTATCTCCAAACTTAAACCTTAAACCCTCTGTTAAATCTTTCCCTCCACTAATTGTAATTGGCTTTTTACCAAGAATCCAGCCATGGTCTGTTGTTATAAAAACAATATAATTGGAATTTAAATATTTCTCAATAACATTGATAATTTTGCTATCAAGCAAGATAACATTAACCAATTTAATAATTGTATCAACTTTTAACTCTTTAAGGCTTTCAATGTCTCCCCTTTTGTGTAATAAGTCATCTAAAAAGTTTATAACATTGATTTCTATATCTTTATTTGAAGGACTTATTTTATTTATCTCCTCAAAATGATTTATCTTTAAAACTCTAAAATTTTTGCTAATTTTATTCTCCCTTAAAAATTCATCAAATAATTCAATTTCATGGAGATTATTACTTAAATAATCAGGATGCCTTCTATAAATTTCAATTGGTAATTTTCCTGAAAATATAGCATTTCTTGAAAATGTTGTATATGTTGGAATAATTGAATAATAAAAATCCATCTGGATATTAAAAGAGCTTGGAATTTCTTTTGAAAATAATAACATTTGGTCAATTCTAAATGCATCAATTATAAAAACACATATTTTTGGATAGTTTAAAAATTTCATTTTAAATAAGTTATGTGAAAATGGATAATTTTTTATTAATGTTGGATAATTTTTAATTAACCAGTTTGCAAAGCGTTGGTTTTGGCTTTCTAATTCCAAATCAATAATTTCTCTATCATTTTCATTTAAACTAATCCTTGTTTCAAATAATAATTTTGCTTTTTTAATCCAATTTTCATAACTATCATCAAGACTATTTATATAATTATAAACTTCACTAATTCCAATTCCTG
>JAUQPS010000107.1 GCA_030550205.1 bacterium | reverse complement strand
CTAAAATACATACAATTGGAGCATTTAAATGTCTATTTGAAGTTTTTTTCCTATCAGATAAGATAGCACTTAAAATGTGATTTATTATAATATCTGCTTTATCTTCATCTATTGAGCTTAAATCCAAAACATTTATATATCCCTCATTAATTCTTTTTAATAGCGCAGTTGCTCCATCTTTAAATAGGCTTCCAAATTTATTTTTTAAATTTTTAAGACGATTTATAAGTCTAAAAAGTGAATTTTTATCATAATTTTTAGATTTTTCTCTATCATTTTTTATATTTTCAAGTTCTTTAATTATTGTTCCAATGAAATCTTTTAAAAGCTCATCTTGTAAAGTATCTTCCAAATCATTGCTTATATATCTTTCTCTAATATTTTCAACAACATCACTTAATATATAATACATCTGAGGACTATTATCCATATCAACCCCTATTAGTGCTCCAATTTCTTCAATTTCAAGTAATTTGGGATTAATTATAGGTTCAATTAGATTTATTTTACCATTTTTAAGTTTAAAATTCTTATATTCACCATGTATATCAAAAATTAAAACAGTGCCATTTTTTTCGGCAATTCTTTCAATAAGAATTGAGACTGTATTAGATTTGCCTGCACCTGTAATTGCTAAAATTGCTAAATGTCTTACAATTGCTTGTGAAAGATTTATATATACGGGGATATTTGGATTATTTAAAAGTGTTCCTATTCTTACATAATTTTTATCTTCCGCCTTGAAAACTATTTTAAGTATTTCATTGTCTGCATAATATACATCTGAGGATGGTTCTGGTGGATATTTTAAGGATGTTAATCCATTTTCTGTAATTTCTCCTAATATATTTACTATCGCTTTATATTTAACATTATCCGATGTTAAGCTTTTAATTTTCTTGGCATAATCTGGTTTTATAATAGCTTCCGTTATATATGGATTTTCTGAATATACTTGTGATATAATTCCAAGCATTTTTCTATCATTACTTTTAATAACTACATATTCCCCAACACTTAAAATTTCATTACTTATAAATGTTAATTTATAAGGACTTGTTTGAGCAACAGATATACCTATAAACTTCATAGCTTTAAAATTTTAAAGCATGAGTAAATACTTATTAGTTTCACCAAGGAATTATCCAATTGAGAATTATTTAAACTATTTTCAGGATTTAGTAGAAGTAAAAATTATTCCAGAAAGTTTGAAGGAAATTGATCCTAAAAAATATAAAGGTTTAATTTTAATTGGAGGAGAGGATGTAAATCCAAAGCATTATAATGAGAAAAATTTATTTGAAAATTTAAATGAAATTAATGATGAAAGAGATTTGGCAGAATTTGAATTAATAGAAAAATTCTTAAATTATGAAAGAATAATTTTTGGAATTTGTAGAGGAATTCAAGTTTTAAATGTTTTCTTTAAAGGCACATTATATCAAGATATACCTTCTGAGCTCAATTTATATACTCATAAATTTTATAAGGATAAAACACCAAGAAATGTTGAGGTTTATAATAATGACACATACCATAAGATAAAAATTATAAATAGAAATCCAATTTTTGAAAATTCTGAATTTATTGTAAATAGTAGGCATCATCAAGCAATTAAGAAAGTTTCAGATGATTTTTATATATTTGCAACTTCAGAAGATGGAATAATTGAAGGAATTTTTCATAAGAAGTTATTGATTTTTGGTGTTCAATGGCATCCCGAAAGGATAAAACAGGAATATAATTTTAGTTCTATAAAAATTTTAGAATTTTTAAAAAATGATAGATTTTGAACCAATTGAAACATTTCTAAATAGTAGGGAAATTTATTTAATTAAGTTTTCAAGAATTTTGAATATGTATAAAGAGAAATTCAGAAGAGAAGTTCAAAGGGAAGATATTAGAAATTGGGAAGAACAAGAATTTTTAACAAAAATAAGAAAATCTTATAACTTTTTAAAGCTAAATTTCCGTAATCTTATTGAAAATTTTTATAGAAGGACAAATTTTGAAGTAATTAATTTTCAATTTATTCCATTTGTTGGTCTTGGGGTTGTAAGCGAATGGGTAGATGTTTATAAAAATCAAATTTGTAGTTTTATTCCCTTAGAAAGTATAAAAAATGTAAAGTCCTTAATTGTGCTTGTATATAAAACATATGCAATTGGGTATATTTTAAATATAAATACCGAGATTTTTAAGTTAAATTTTTACAATAATTTTAGAAACTTACTTACATATGGATTTGGAAATTATATTGCTACAATTTGTTCAAATTATAATGTATTAATTCCAATTTGGCAAAGCCAACGCTCCATTTATAAGATATGGTTAAAAGATTTGGAAAAGAATTTAAAATACTATTCATTTAAATTTCTTACGGAAATTGAAGATAGCTCCTTTGTTCAATTTCAAGAATGGTTTTTAATATCAAGAAGAGGGCAATATATTGGATATAAATTATTTGAATATGCTAATTTAAAGAGCTTTTTAAATTTAAATATTGAAATTTACAAGCTTAAATTTTATGAGTTTTATGAAATCCTTTAAAATTTTAATTATGAAGTTCGCTATTTTTACCACTATTATTAACATTTTAATTTGGATATTGCTTGGAGTTTATTATGTTTTTTATTATCCATATGATAAAATACATGCGCTTACAATTCCTGCTGTTTTGTTTGTAATTTTCTTTTTGGTTTCTACAAGAAGAGCATTTTCAGTAATAGGGATGAATACTACAAGAGGGAGGATGACATTTTTCTTAGGTCTTGGAGGACTTTTGCTTGCTATTGGTTTTTGGCTTTTTCAATTTAATTTTAAGGACTTTATAGTATATCCACTTTTATATATTGGGCATCTTTCCTTTGCAGGGGCGGTTGTTTATATGTTTATTGAATTAACAAAAAGGGGTTGTGGTTTGTCAATTTCCGAAGGTTTGCAAGTATTAGTTATATTTATATTGCTTATTGTTATAGGTTATTCTTTGCTTGTAAATAACTATAAGTTTGATGAAAAATTTATATATAATCTTGTGCTTATTGTTTTAGGATATGTTCTTTCTATATTTGCAATTATAGATTTGAGAATATTTTGGGGCAGTGATTTGAGTAAAAGATGGATGGTTGGCTCACTTTCAGGTATTCTTTTTCTTTTGGCTGATATCTTCTTTGTTGTTTATCTTTCAAATTCAAAGCCAGAATTTATATATTCAGCATCATTATTGTGGGGTTTATGTGGAATTTTTATGAGTTTTATATTTTCGCTTCCTGATTAAAAGTGCAACTTATCTTTATTCATGGAGCGGGGGGATCTCACTTAAATTGGCTTTTAATTACAAGAAAATTAAAAAATTTTAAAATTGTAAATATAGATTTACCAATTTCAGAAAGTATTGAAAATTATGAAAAATTTTTTAAAGCAATTTTAAATGAAGATAGTATAATTATTGGACATTCTATGGGTGGGGCGGTTGGATATTATTTAAGTGTAGTATTTGATAGAATTAAGGGATTAGTTATAATAAATAGTGCTATATTTGATAAGTTTGATATTGATTTGAGTAAGAATGAAATTTGTGAAAGGCTTTATTTTTCAAAAAAATTAATAGATGATTGTAAGAGAAGAGATTATTTAATGTTTAAAAATTCACAACTTCTTAAAAATCATCTTGAAATTCTCAATAAATTTGATGCTTATAAGTATATTGAAAAATTTTTAAAGAAAAATTTAAAAGCATTTCATATTATTGGGGAAAATGATAAGCTTGTGCCTATTGAAAGTTTATTAAAAACAAGTAATTTATTAAATGTAATTAGAAATTATTTTATAAGTGAATGTGGACACATGCCCCATATTGAAAAGCCAGATGAAGTTTTAAGAATTCTCAAAGATATCTTTATATATTTCAATTAGTGTTTTTTTATTTTTATAAACTTCAAAACCAAGTCTTTGGGCTTCATTTTCTCTTAAATCCATCATAAATACTTTATGAACATCACCTGTTAATCCAATCTCACCTATATAAACTAATTTTGGATTAAGTGGAAAATTTTTAAGTCCAGATATAATAGATAAAGCAACTGCTAAATCTAATGCTTGATCTAAAACTCTAATTCCCCCTACTATATTAATATGAACATCATAATTTCTAAGCTTAATGTTTAAATATTTTTCCATAATAGCAAGAAGCATATTTAATCTTCTAATATCATAACCAACGGAATTTCTAATAGGTGTTGGATAAAATGTTTTTATAATAAGACTTTGAACTTCTACTATTAATGGTCTTAAACCTTCAAGAATAATACTTCTTGCAATAGAAGGCTTGGCATAATTTATTTCTGAAATAAAATAATCTTCTGGCTTATTTACTTCTTTTAATCCCATTTCTGTCATTTCAAAAATACCAATTTCATTTGTTGGTCCAAATCTATTTTTATAACTTCTTAAAATTCTTAAATTTGTTTCATTTGTTTCAAGATATAAAACTACGTCTACTATATGCTCTAATAATTTTGGACCAGATATTTCGCCTTCCTTTGTGATATGAGCAATTATTAAAATAGCTACATTTTTCTCTTTTGCTAACTTTAATAGTTTATAAGCACAAGTTCTTATTTGGGATATACTTCCTATGCTTGAAGGAACTTCTTCCGAATATATTGTTTGTATTGAGTCAATTATTATTAAATCAAAGGAACTATTCAAGCTATTTATTATACTATCTAAATTTTGTGAATGAGTAATATATAAATTTTCACTTTCAATACCTATTCTTTTTGCCCTTAAAATTATTTGATTTAAAGACTCTTCTGCACTTATATATAATGATTTAAATTTTGAGCCTATTTGAAGAGCTAAGGTTGATTTTCCAACCCCAGGATCTCCACCTATTAAAATTAATGAGCCTTTTAAAATTCCACCTCCAAGCACTCTATCAAATTCAGATATATTTGAAATAAGTCTCTCTTCCCTAATATATTCTAAATTTTTTAATTTTTTTATTTCAACCTTTTCATAATTTTTAACGCTTTCATCTTCCTTAACAAATGTTTCCCACTCTTGACAATTTGGACATCTTCCAATCCATTTTAATGATTTATAACCACAATTTGAACATATATACATAAAGAAATTTTAAAGCTTTAAAATTTTCGTATGGAAAGATTAAAAAACTTACTTATAGAACTTATAAAGTTTAAGAGCGTTGCCCAAAATCCTAACGAATTAAAATCCATTATTGATTTTGTTGAAAATTATCTTAAAGATACAAAGCTTATAATTAAAAGGTTTGAAAAAAATTCAAAATATTCCTTAGTTGCTACTTTTAAAGATACTAAAAAACCTAAAATTTTCTTTGTAGGTCATTTAGATGTAGTAGATGCGAAAGATGAATTATTTGAGCCAAAAGTTGAAGGAAATATTATAAGGGGTAGAGGGGCAATTGATATGAAAGGTCCATGCGCAGTATTAATAGAATTGTTTAAGGAGCTTTCAGCTGAGAATAAGAATTATGATATCGGATTAATGCTAACAACCGATGAAGAAATAGGTAGTGAGAATGGTGTTAATTATCTTTTGAATGAAGAGG